>NZ_JACJDU010000027.1:0-68508 GCF_014163715.1 Shewanella sp. SR44-4
AATGGTCTAATCCCATTTGATTACATCATGGTTTGCCTTGATGAACTGTGTAAACCAGCACCTGATATCGACAGCCTGTTACCATGGAATGTTAAAAAGTAGGTGTAGTTGCCTAGACGCTTACGCAAAAGCAACATCTGAGCCGAGTCTTTATCGTGCATTCGACCAATTAACTTCTCATTCAGACGCAATGAAAACGGCAATAAAAAAAGCGCAAAAAATTGCTACATCTGAAGTGCCAACACTTATTTTGGGCGAAACAGGCACAGGCAAAGAGCTAATGGCCAATGCGATACATCAAGGCAGTTTACGTGCACAAAAATCATTAAGAATAGTGAACTGTGGAGCATTAGCGGAAAACATTGTCGACTCAATACTTTTTGGCCATAAAAAAGGCGCGTTTACTGGCGCAGATAAAGACCATCCCGGTTTATTCGAGCAAGCAGATGGCGGAACATTATTTCTAGATGAGGTCGGTGAATTACCGCTAAACGTGCAAGTTAAATTACTTAGAGCTTTACAACAAGGTGAGGTTACACGTCTTGGAGACACAAAAAGCATCAATGTAGATGTTCGTATTATTGCCGCCACCCACCAAGATCTATCAGCTCTAGTTGCACAAGGTAAGTTTAGAGAAGATTTGTTTTACCGATTAGCAGTAGGCATTATTGATATGCCTTCACTTAATCAACGAAAAGCAGATATTCCGTATATAGTTGAGCAATTGGCAGAGCAAATAAATCTTGCAGGCGCTAAACACCCCAGTTACAAAAGTAAAAATATTTCCGATAAAGCAATAAATTTTATATGCACCCAATCATGGCCGGGCAATATACGTGAGTTGTGGAGTACATTGAATAGGGCGTATTTATGGTCAGATAACCGGGTTGTCGATGAAAAAGACATCGCTGATAGTATGATAAACATCCAAAAGAATAAGCCTGATCACAAAATTACTATGTCAATTCATGATAAAATTGATATAGTGCAAATCACTGATGACATTCAAAAAAAGTATGTTATAGCAGCGTTAAAGGCTTCAGGATATGTCAAAAAGAAAGCAACAATAATGCTTGGGTTAAAAGATCATCAAACGTTAACAAATTGGATGAAGCGTTTAAATATTGAAACTGATAGTTAAACAGTGGCAATCAATTTGGCATTGTTATTGCGTAATATGGATATTAAGGAAAATACACGGAATGATGAAATCAATGAAGCTACACTTCGAAACACAACTCCATGAGCTTGCTAAACTCAATATCCAGTCACTGAAAGTCATACAACATTATTTGTTGTTAGAATTCTTCGCTTCAAAATCTTACCTAAATTCAAAATCCTTTAGCATTCCTGTAAAAATACATCTTGATGGATAACGCAATATAAGATTCAATTTAGTGACTCATTAATTGTAAGTTATTATAAAATATCATTATTAAAGTTGATTAAATATGAAGCTTAACGATATTGTAAATAGAATTGTATTAATAAATAGAGCGTGGAAAGTAGCTAAAGAAGATCCATCTCCGCAACTTAACACGCTGTTAGCTAATAGATTAAAAAATCAAAAATCAGCTTGGCAGATAGAGCTATTTAGGAGCTTTCCTGAACAAGTATGGTTTAAAAAAGACTTGGACAACTATCCAGACGGCAGTGTTTTTAGTGTCCGATGGATGGACAACCCGATTATATCTTCCGATGGAGATATAAAGTGGAATGCTGAACATTTACCTGTAGATATTGCTAAAAACTTACTTACTCATAAAGAATTTCATATAGCTACAAAATTGAAGACTTAATCTATGAACCCAATAATACTCAATACAATTTTTATAGGTGTTACTTTGTCCGTGTTTTTTGGAAGCACGGTGTTTTTTATGAAAAGTCGTAGCCGTTATATCAATGAATTAAAAATTAAAACGAATTTACTCGATGAGGTTTATCAGTCAGGAAAAGTACCTCTTGAAAGCTACAATCCTGATACTCAATCACTGGCTCATGATGTTTGTGCTATAAAACAGCAAAATAAGCGTTCTTATGTATCCTTTAATGACGGAAGGATTGAACTATTACGTCATCCGTCACAAATAATAAACGATTTTTCAATTGCGTCATTCAGTTCAATCCCCGCTGTACTAACAACAATAGGTATTCTTGGTACTTTTGTTGGTATTACAATGGGCCTGAGTGGTTTGAATGGATTTGGTTCTGATTCATCAACATTGATTGATCAAGCATCAACTTTAATTGGAGGCTTAGGTACAGCTTTCTACACATCAATAGCCGGTATGGGAACGAGCTTCCTATTTATGCTATTCATTTCACGTTCTGTAGACATCACAAAAAAAGCAAAATCAGATTTTGTATCAGAAATTCAGGCTATTAGTGTTGTGGTTACTAGCAATGATTTGCTCCACCAACTCGTTATAGGTCAGCGCCAATCAAATCAACAAAATGAAAGTTTAAATCAACTGATCGATGTTCTAAATACATTAGCAAACAAGCCTAATGCAATGACCTCTCAAGAGTTTGAACTGCACTCGAGCAACCATCTCAATGTCCTCTGTACAAAATTGGAAGCGATAGAAACATCAATTTTAAAACAACTTGCTGATTTAAATTTAGATGAGCAGCTACTAGCAAGTACAATCAATGATCACTTTAAGGCCACATTAAATGATGCTCTAACAGCACCAACATCATTGCTTAATGAGATTCATCATGAGCATAAACAGCTTAATAAAGCGGCATACTCATTAATCGGATTAGTCGAAAATATAACAACAAACAATACCGCTCAACTCACAATTTCAGATATTGAACAGGTATTAAGTCAAAGAGTCTCTGCACCAATCCATGAACAAACTGTAATACTGTCTAAGTCTATCGATGCTTTAGAAACCAAATTAAGCGCCATATCTAGTAAGATTGTTACAGAGTCTAAGTTGGAGTCCATTGTATCAATTTCTCTTACTTCGCCAATTATTGAAAGCCTGTCATTAATTCAAGATGCATCAAACAATATGCAATCAATTGTAACAACCATACCTGAACAGTTAGCTGAGCAAATTTCATCAGTAAATAAATCAACTGATAAAATAGGTAAAATACTTACCTCTATTGATTATATGTCTGAAAACATGCTTTCTAACCTATCTTTAGTTGATGCGCTATCAAGCCAAGTTAAAGCTCCAATCGAGAATATTCAAATCGATATAAATCAGCATGCAATAAATTCTTTAGAAACAAACAAAAATGTAATTTTAGCCATTAATGATTTGTCACAAGCTAGAACTGATGAATTTGAAAGTCTAATAGATAAAATGGGCGAAGAAGTTATTGGCCCTATTGTCACGGAACTCTCCCGTACAAATAAAGTTGTTACTGATTTTGCTGAAATAAGTAACCAACTCAATCAAAGTGTATCTAAGACCGTGGAAGAAATGTCAAAAGCCACTGCCACAGTAGAAAACTTTGAGCTTCATACCCTCAAGAAGCTAAATGACTTTGCTCAATCTATGGATCATTCACTGAATGATTTTGCCATCAACAGTACCGCAGCACTTAATTCTATAACCCAAGAAGTAAAGGGGATTGTAGAGCTGGGCAATGCTTCAATTGAAAAACAAACAGCATCATTTAGCCAAATGGTTTCAGATTCAGAAATCATCTTTAAACAACAATCTCAAACACTCATTGATGTGGGCGCTAACTCTGCAGCGTTAATGGCAACAGCAAGGCAAGAACTCGAAGCCGGACTTGGAGATATCGATTCTAAAGTGATCAATATGTCATCCACTATTCAGTTAGAACTAGAGTCCTTCAGAGAAGAATATCAACAAAAGCTTACCCATTATTTTAATCAACAAAATACTTTATTAGACCATTCATTAAATGCGCAGCGCGACGGATTAAATGAGGTAGTTGGAAACTTTAAGGCTGTATTTGAAGACGAGTACAACAAACGAAGTGACCTTATTGAAGATCTTAATACACACCACAAACAAATGATTGATGTCATCGAACGAGTTCAAACGATGGCAAAAAGCTTAGGCCTTGAAAATACGAGTTGGGTTGATACTTTACAACTGCAAAGTCAACATATCGGACGACAAATGGCTGACTTAGGACTTGTTTTCTCTAGTGCGTCAGAAGAGTTTAAGTCACTTACAAGTCAAATGAGACCTGAAATGGATGATTATTTCAAGAGAGCAAATAAATCAGCGGGTGAATACTTCAGTAGTTTTGATGCTACCTCGTCAAGGATATATACAAGATTAGACAGTGCCGTTGATTTAATGATTACTGTTATGGAAGAGGCTAAGCAAGAGAAAGAAAACCTTTTGAAGTTACAAAGTAAGGCCAGCTAATGGATATTCAAAACCATCAAGATGATCAAAAGTTTGATGAGACTGGCACCTGGTTATCTATAAGTGACTTAATGGCTGGTCTTTTGATGGTCTTTGCCTTGTTATTAATTGTCGCGTTAGCACAGTTATTTGAGTTTCAAGAACAGTCTAAGAGTAACCGCATCATTATTATCGAACAGCTTCAAAAAGGATTAGAGGCTGTTGGAATCGAATCACATATTGATTCTAAAGGCACATTATCTTTAGTTGAAGGGCTTCAGTTTGAGCATGGAAGTGCAGAAATTAATGCTAATGGGCAAGAGTTTCTAAAAAAGTTGATACCTGTATACAGCCAAGCTATTTTTCAAAATGTAGAAACGGCTGAAGAAGTTAACTACTTAATCATTGAAGGACATGCGGACAAAAATGAAGCCGAAAAACATTCAATGTCGTTGAGTATACGACGGGCGGAATCAGTTACAAATGTATTACAAGCAATGCCTTTTCACTATAAAGCAAAATTCTTGAATAAAATTTTGCCAGCAGGAAGAGGGGATCATGATGCAAATATCAATCTTACATCCGATAAAAATAGAAAAGTATTATTTCGATTTGAATTTAAAAGTCATGATCTCACAGAGCTTCTTGAAAAGGACGCCAACAAATGACTTATATCAATCATAAAGTATGGTTTATTGAACCAGAAATACCTCATATTCCTTATTTGTCACAACTACAACCTCCTTTAGGTGGAATAATTGATGGTCATAGTTCCGCAGTTACAATTGACGATAAAGACATTCGTTACATTGCTGACAGACTTAAAAACAAACAAAAAATTTCAGAGATTGAATGGTTGATCTTACTTCGTTCAGAGGAAAAATATCTATTATTAGATCACTCAGAGCAATCAATAATAGTAGCGATTGTTTGGACAAATTTATTACTAGATGAGCCGAGATTTCAACAGTTTTTATTAAAAATAATAGCTGGTTTTGCCCGAGGTTTTAGCTCAATGGCTGGCACTTTACTCAAAGCATTCCCAGCTAGAACTACTTCAAAACACCCCGAAAAAACAAAGCAATTATCAGAAATAGTTAAAAACCTAATAAAAGGAGATTACCTCTCCTGTGCAAAGAAAATGTTAGATTCAAATACTGAAGTCGCTTTATGGTTTTCAAGTTACGGAGCTGATTCGGCTGGTGAGCATGTTGAAGCTATCTATACTCAGGCAGGTGCCGCTTTACCAATGTCGCCAGATTCTGAAGCTTTAGCTTGGTGGCTCACTTGTCAGCGCAATATAGAAGATAAACAGACATTAGCTCAATTAGAACTCTTACTGGCGAAAGTTAATTATGTTCAGCCTGGTTGTGAGTTTGATGAATGGATTCAAATACATTGTTTGCCTGATAATGCTGATACTTTCTGGTATCAATTAAGTGAATTTGCACAACAAAAACTTAAAAGCTTCTACCATGTCACAACGTTTAAGTCCGTTAAAAAAATATTCGATGCACTTTGCGATACAAGCACAGATCCAAATTTAACAGAAACGCATGTTAGAAACTTAGCTGGCAGAACTTCATTCTGGGCAGATTACAGCGAGTCATTTGTACGAGTTCGTTTTCTCTTAACACAACGATCGAAAGAGTTACTCGCTAATAAAATGGATTTACGCCAAGAAAGAGTCACGATCATGGTGCCACACTATTCAAATGATGCCAGTGAGATTTGTATTTTTGAAATCGGTTCTTACATTTTCATAGAACGATTTCGAGGATCAGATTTCGACCTTGGGATCTTTCTAAAATCAGCCGGACTAGAAAAATTACTTTTTGATTCTGATGGTCTTGATGGCCGAATCGTATCGCAATTAACACCAGAGTGGGCTGAAGATCATAAGGATTATTGGCAAAAGAGGTTAATTTCAGTTTTATCAAGCAAAGGTATTAAACCTAATCTAAATAATAAACTTGCCAGAAACTGGTTTACACCTCTTTCAGCCAGTGAAAGGCATCAAGTCGATGAGATGAAACTTCATCGAAACCAAAACAACTTAGATAATAAAAGTTACTTCAAAACAGGCCATAGACAAAGATGATCAATATAATCCTCGATCCACTAACAATTTACTTTTGTTCGTTTATTCTTTTAGGCGCAGTTATCTCTGCGTTTACGTTATGGCTATCTACTCGTAAATTAATAACACAATTACAGGCAGCCAATACCGAGTTAAAGCAGTACAAACCAATTAACGCGTTTGATGACAATGGTGACTTAATTGAACAGTCGTGGAGTTCGAATCCGTTAACGATTGCTTATCAAAACCGAGAAAAAATGCATTCAAAAATTTCAACAATAGAATGCCTAAAATCTACGTGGGAAAGTTATCAACGAAGCATGCAATTACCTGGCGTTAACTTCGAACTTAAGCCAAGCCAAGCACCAACGCTAAGAAATACCATGCAAGTCAGTAATGTATTCAATATGGAAAACATAGTTGAACCTCAAATCAACTTACGCTTATTCACTTCCATCCCTAATATGCTGACTGGGTTAGGCTTATTATTTACTTTTGTCGGTTTAGTTATTGGTATTGGTAACGCATCATTAGGATTAAGCTCTGCAGATATTGATTCTGCAAAACAATCACTTAACCCTCTGTTAACTGGAGCGAGCATTGCATTTACCACATCAATAGTCGGTATCATTTGCTCAATGGTATTTTCAATGTTTGAAAAATCCAGATTTTTCAAATTAGAAAAAGAAGTCAAAAAATTCAGTGATTATTTAGCATCACACATAGAATTTATTGACTCAGATAAACTTGCAGCAATGCAATTAGAAGCGATTGAAACCCAAACAAAAGCTCTTGCTAACTTCCAGTTTGATCAGCAACGAATTACTGATGAAACCATTAAGCGTGTTTCGAAAGAATTTAGAGACACACTACTAGATAAAGCCGGTTCAGAAATCAAAGATCTTGCTGAACTTATCTCCGAAATGAATAAAAGTATGAGTGTGAATTTAAGCAGTTTTACTGAAAACCAAATTAAAGTGGGTAAGGCTACTGAACAGCTCACCAAAGCAATGCAAACTTCAATGCTAAATGTGACTAAGCAATTTAGTGATAGTGCAGATGAAATGGGAGCTCGTGAAGAAGTACGCATAAATCGAATCATAAGCACCTTCGAAACAGCAGGTAATAATGTCTCACGTGTCATATCAAGTTCTACTGCAGAGATAGAAGAAAACCTATTTGTACAATCTAGGGTCACAATCGACAATATGTCACAAGCGTCGGAGTTATATCGCCAAACAATGAATAGCTCCGTTGAATTACTCGCTAATATTCCCGAAAGAATCACCAATGCGACTGAACAGAGTATCAAGCAATCGGCAATGCAACTTCAGGGTCTAATGGAGCAGCTTCTACCAGATATCGTAGCAAAAGTATCAGATAGCTTAGGGCAACAAGTCGATTCATTTATGTCACAGATTTCTGATGCCGAAAGTCATTTAGCGGTTATGTTGGAAGAGTTTCCAAGTGTGGTCGAACAGCTGGGTAAGTTGAATAAAGAACTGGTAGGAAATGCCCAAGTTATCGGTAAGCTACATGATGTGACAAAGAAAAGTTTGACTACATTTAATAAAACTTCAGACAGTTTGACTGAGAGTGTGTCAAACATGACCGAAGCAAATCACTCCTCAGCAGAGGTTGCCAAAACTTATCAAGAGTTATTGAAAGGCATTCAAGAAGCAGCTAAAAATGCTTCTGACTTTAGCCAATCTTCAGCTCAAACTGCAGTAAAACTTAAACAAGCACTATCCGAGCACAGTAATTTAGGTGACGGAATCAAGTCAGCTATTGAAGCATCTATGAATCAATTGCATTTAGGGCTAGGCGAATATGCCAGTTTAACAAACAAACATATGTCAGCTTTAGATCACGATGCGAGTAAAGTTTCTGGCCACTTAGTAGAGGCGATTAAAGAGATTGATCTACTAGTGAAAGATATCGCCAAAACAAACACTAGATTGAGTGGTGCAGCGTGAGAATAAAAAATCAAGATGACACGAGTTACATGATGGCTGTGTCAGACGTTATGTCAGGACTGATGTTCATTTTTATCATCACGTTAGCTATTTTTGTTATCGACTTTTTGATTGCTTCACGTGAGCAAGAAGATAAATATGCAGAATTACAACGTTATACCGATAAACTGAAAGGCAATAATGAAACTCGAGCAAAGATGTTAAGCGATATTCAGCAATCTCTGTCAGATAAAAATGTCGATGTCGAAATTGATATCGAGCACGGTGTGTTAAGACTAAATGAAAATGCCATTAGGTTTGACACTGGGGCTGCAGATTTGAATGAAACTCAAGTAGAACGTCTCGGTATTGTTGCTGAAGTCATTGCGGCAATATTGCCTTGTTACGCCGCAAATCCGCCAATAAACAATGGATGTATTGTCGATACAAAGGGCAAAATTGATTCAATATTTATTGAAGGTCACACCGATAATGTCCCTATTACCGGTTGGCTTGCACAAAAATACCAAGACAACTGGGTATTATCTGCCCATAGGGCGATGTTCACATACCGTGAAGTCACCAAAAAAGAATCAATTCTGGCAGAGATGAAAAATAACAGTAATCAACCAGTGATTAGTGTTAGTGGATACGGTGAAGGCAGGCCTGTACCTGGCCATGAATATAATATGCCAATGTCAGATCCTATCAATCGTCGCATAGATTTTCGTTTTATTATGACTCCACCTTCTATTACTGAGGCTGAAGCCGCACTTGAAGGGAATTTCGAATAAATGACCCATTTATCTGCACTGCCAACAGAACGCTACTTGCAAAAGTTAAGTATTCAATTACCTAAAATGTTGTTTGAAAATGATTTTACCGCTACGGATACGGAGCTAAAATCTTGCTTTAACTATGCCAGCCAACACCTAAAACAAGGGCAATTGAATATTGATCATATATCATTATATCAACAACGTCTTATTGCCAGTTTAATCACTTTAGGCTTAGATAAAAAACAAAAAATCGGTAACATTTTGGCTATGAATAACATCTGGCAATCATGTATTTCGATATTCACATCCAGAGTAGACCCATTAACGGTTCATATTTTACTGAAGTCGTTTGATAACATAGTGAAGTCAAAATCGACAGAATCAATGTATCGTATTATTACTGATATAGACGCACTATCAAATCAGATTATCTTTGCCGGCTCTCCTCGTTCCCATCAAATAAAATTAATTAAAAACAACGGGGCAGCAGACCTTGATGACAAAACCGGATGGTACAAAAAAGCGGTATTGTCCCAAGTCAAATCTCAACTTAATATCGTTAATATTTTTAATGAATATGTTAATGGCACACGTGTTTACTCGCCATTTGATGTTGCGCGGGAAAGTAATGCATTTTTAATGACTTATTTAAAAAGTGGTCATGTTAGAAATATTTGGCTTTACGCCAGCCAAAACATCAAAAATCAATTGCCTACACATCATCAAGATGAATGTATCGTGTTAAATGATATACAAGACAACTTCATACTTGTTAGTCAAATTGGTGATCATATTTGGATTCAAACTGACAAGTATGATCATTATGGTTGTTATCAATTACCGATTGAATCAACAAACCTACAAGACGTGGTCCACACCATGTTAACGCTGGAACGAAAGTATAGTTACCACTTTAGCCGTTCTGGTTTATGGCAATACAAGCTATCAATAACATTGAAAAGCCAAACTAAATTCAGCCCAAGAAGATCGGATTACTTAAAATCTAGCTTAGATGAACAAGTCTAAAAAATGATTTAGAAAGGATGTTATGAAAAAATCAAACTTCGAGTTTTTAAAAGGCGTAAACGATATTTTATATCGTATTGCCTGCGCGGCAGAAAATAACTTTCCTGACGACCCGAATACCACATTGGTTAAGCTGCGTATGTTTGGTGAGTCAGCCGCTAAACACTTAGGTAAATTGTTGTGTATTGAATCACAAGACACGCAGCTTGATTTACTCCGCGAGCTAGCCAAAGTTTCTTGGGTCGACGACTCAATCATTAAAATATTTCATGAGTTACGGGTTATCGGCAACAAAGCCGTTCATAAATACCATGAAGATTTAAATGATGCGGAAATGTGTTTGCGATTAACTTTCCGACTAAGCGTATGGTATTACCGTCTGCTGACCAAAGATGATGACTTTCAAACACCGCTATTTATCCTTCCAACAAGTCAGCAAAGTAATGACGATGCAGCTAAGCAAATAGATGAATTAAAAGCAGCACTCGCAGAGGCTGAACAACAATCAAAACATCATCAAGCCCAGTCAAAGTCAGAAGTTGTAGAACAGCAAAACAAACTGGTTGCTTTACAAGGTTACATTTCAATTTTAGAAAGTAAGCAAACCGAAACCATTGAACAAACACAAGCCCGTATTGCGGCGCTTGAAGCACAATTAAAAGCCAAAGATGCTGAAATAGCTAAAAAGACAGAAGCAGAACGCAAAGCTTACAAAAAGCAAATTACTGAACAAGCAGCTTCTCGCTCGTTAGACTTAAGCGAGCCAGAAACCCGTTACCTTATTGATCTACAACTACGACAAGCCAGCTGGGAAGCCAATACTCAACTGCTAAAATATGCAGCAGGAACCCGACCAGAAATTGGCCGAAATATCGCCATTGCCGAATGGCCAACAGGCCTTGATGAAACAGGTAAAGCAGGCTTTGCCGATTACGTGTTATTTGTTGGTTTGTTGCCCATTGCAGTGATTGAGGCCAAAAAGCAAAATCTCGATGTGATGGCCAAATTGTCAGAAGCGTATCGTTATAGCCATACCTTTGACATGCAATTTTTGCGCGATGAGTTAAGAAATCATTATAAAAATTCAGACCAATTCTCAATGATTGCCGATCAGCTGCCAACTTATAAACCATTATGGTTAGACTCAGATGGTACAACCCAATTTAACATTCCGTTTTGTTATTCCGCCAACGGCCGTGAATACCGTGCCGCGGTTAAAACAAAAAGTGGCATTTGGCACCGGGATGTTCGCTCAAGTACCAACCAAGCCAAAGCATTACCATCCTGGCATAGCCCAGAAGAATTAATGGCCAAACTTGAGCGCAATTTTGACGTGCTAAATAACTGGTTTAGTCAAAATCCCGATTATTCGCCGCTTAGCTTGTATTACTATCAAGAAGACGCCGTAAAAGCCATTGAGCAAGGCATTATTAATGGAAAACAAGAAATGATGCTGGCAATGGCCACCGGAACGGGTAAAACCCGCACCGCAATAGGCATTATGTATCGCCTGATTCAGTCACAACGTATTAACCGCATTTTGTTTTTAGTCGACAGACGCAGCCTAGGTATTCAAGCTATTGGTGCGTTTGAAGATGTTCGTATTAACGACGAAACCTTTAGCAGCATCTTTAATGTAAAAGGCCTAACCGACAAATTTCCAGAAGACAGCACCAAAATTCATGTCGCCACAGTGCAGTCCTTGGTTAAACGAGTGCTGCAAAGCGATGAAACCGTCCCCGTAGGGCGTTACGACTGCATTATTGTCGACGAAGCACATCGTGGTTATGTGCTGGACTCAGAGCAAACCGAAGGGGAAGAGCAGTTCCGTAATGCACAAGACTATATCTCGTCGTACCGTCGAATTATTGAACATTTTGATGCAGTAAAAATTGCCTTAACCGCCACCCCCGCGCTGCACACTCGTGAGATTTTTGGCGACCCTATTTATCGATACACCTATCGTCAGGCGGTTATCGACGGTTACCTTAATGACCAAGAACCACCTATAAAAATAGTCACCCAATTAAGTCAAAACGGGGTGCATTTCGCTAAAGGCGAACAAGTTGAGCGATTAAGTTATCAAGGTGAACTCATCATAGACGAATTAGCCGACGAGCAAGATTTTGAAGTCGCCGACTTTAACCGTAATCTTATTGCACCTAATTTCACTAAAGCCATTTGTGATGAGCTAGTTAATCATATTGACCCAACCGGCCTGCAAAAAACCTTAGTATTTTGTGTCGATAACGACCATGCAGACATGATGGTTGATCAATTACGTTTGTCATTTGGGCAAAAATACCCGCAACTTGAACACGACGCCATTATTAAAATTACCGGTGCGTCAGACAAAGACTCGGATAAAGTCCAAAGCATGATCACCCGCTTCAAAAAAGAGCGCTTACCCAATATTGTGGTCACGGTGGATTTACTCAGTACCGGGGTCGACATCCCCAGTATTTGCAACATTGTGTTTGTGCGTAAGGTACGCAGCCGTATTTTGTATGAGCAAATGAAAGGCCGCGCCACCCGTTTATGCCCACAAGTAGGTAAAACATCGTTTCGTATATTTGATGCTGTTGATTTGTACGCCACCTTAGAAAGTGTCGACAGCATGAAGCCCGTTGTTGTTAGGCCTTCGGTAGATATTCAAACCCTGGTCAATGAAATTACCGACAGCGAAACTTATAAAGTCAAAGAAGCCGACGGCAGAAGCTTTGCCGCTCACAGTCATGATTTACTGGTGACTAAGTTACAACGGGTGATTGGCCAAGCCATGTATAACCGTCAATACAACAAAGAAATAGACCAAGCGGTTATTCGATTTGATGAAATATGCCAAGACACCATAGGCTGTGACTTTGCCAATTTAGGTCACACACTCAAGCAAAAAGGCCCTAAATGGACCGCAGAAATATTTAACCAAGTAGACAACCTAGTACCGCGTATCGAACGGCTTAAAAACCTCATTAATGAGCAAAGTAAAAGGCCTATATTTACCGACATAGACGACAAAGTCATATCGGTAGATCGTCTATACGGCGACTACGACAATCCAGAAGACTTCCTAGAGGCCTTCGACAAGCTGGTCGATGTCAATGTTAACCAAAGTGCAGCCTTACAAACCGTGCTCACTAAACCGCGCGATTTAACCCGCAAAGCGTTAGTCGAATTACAAGAATGGTTCGACGCCCAGCACTTTGACGAATCAACATTGCGTAAAGCGTGGGCGAAAAAAACCAATCTAGACATCGCCGCCCGATTAATTGGTCATATTCGCCGCGCTGCAATGGGCCAAGCCTTATTGCCTTTCGATCAACGGGTAGACAATGCATTGGCTAAAATTCTTCAACAAGCCGATTGGACAGCAGAGCAAATCACCTGGCTTGAACGTCTAGCTGACAGCTTAAAAGAAAGCGTGGTGCTAGATGACAATACCTTCAAGATGGGTAATTACAAACGCCGTGGCGGTAAAATACGTCTGGAAGCCGTTTTTAATGATGAATTAGCGCGCATACTGTCCGACTTTAACGATTATATCTGGGATGAGCGGGCATAAACTCCTATCATGCTATGACAGAAACAATACACTCGCATTTAATGCTCAACATGCAATATAAAGAGACAATATTTTATGAACAACAATGAACTAGTCGCCAAACTGTGGAAGCTGTGCGACAACTTGCGTGATGGTGGTGTATCGTACCAAAACTACGTTAATGAGTTGGCATCGCTATTATTTTTAAAAATGTGCCAATCAACAGGGCAAGAACAAGACCTACTGCCAGAAGGCTTTCGTTGGGCCAACCTCAAGTCTAAAATTGGTCAAGAACAACACCAATTTTATCGCAACATGTTAGTGCAACTCGGTACCGACGAGCACGCCATTGTGCGTGCCATCTTCCAAAACGTGAACACCACCATTACTCAGCCAGCGCAGTTAACCGAGCTTGTCGACAATATGGACAAACTCGATTGGTTTGACGACGGGCAGGGTAAATCGCGCGACGACTTTGGCGACATGTACGAAGGTTTACTGCAAAAAAACGCTAACGAAACCAAATCAGGCGCGGGCCAGTATTTTACGCCGCGGCCATTAATTAGTGCCATTGTTCAGCTGCTTAAACCGCAAGCACGGGAAGTGATACAAGATCCCGCAGCGGGTACCGCAGGCTTTTTAATTGAAGCCGACAAATACATTAAGTCACAAACCCATGACCTAGATGATTTAGAGGACACCGACCAAGAGTTTCAAATGACCAAAGCCTTTATAGGCCTTGAGTTAGTGCCTGAAACTCGCCGTTTAGCGTTAATGAACTGTCTATTGCACGACATAGAAGGCGACGCCGAACACGGCGCGATCCGTTTAGGCAATACCTTGGGCAGTGCAGGGGAAAACCTACCCAAGGCAAAGGTGATATTAACCAACCCACCTTTTGGCAGTGCAGCCAGCACCAATATTACCCGCACCTTTGTTCACCCAACGGGTAATAAACAGCTGTGTTTTATGCAGCACATTGTTGAGGCACTGCTACCAGGTGGCCGCGCCGCCGTGGTTATTCCTGATAACGTATTGTTTGAAGCTGGTAAAGGCACTGAAATTCGCCGCGATTTAATGGACAAATGTAACCTGCACACTATTTTGCGCTTGCCTACCGGCATTTTTTACGCCGCTGGGGTAAAAACTAATGTGCTGTTTTTCCAAAAAGGCAGCCCCACCAAACCTAATAAAGACAAAGGCTGCACCACAGAAACATGGGTGTACGACATGCGTACCAACATGAATACCTTTGGTAAACGTCGCCCGTTAACCGATGCCCATTTTAATGATTTCATCACGGCTTTTGGTAGCGACAGTAACGGTCAATCACCTCGCACTGAGGGCGTTTGGCAGCAACTCGGTGAAATTGACACCAGCGTCGATACTACTGAAAAAGTCACTGAAAAAGACAGTGCAGAAGCTAATGAAACGTCAAGCGAGAAAGCGCAGCTGGGTGTTGAGAGCGTTGAAACCGCCCGTTTCCGAAAGTTTAGCCGTGACTACATACGCGATCAAAAAGGTGACTCGTTAGATATCTCCTGGCTTAAAGATTTGGCCGCCACCAGTAGCGAGAACTTGCCAGAACCTGAAATCCTCGCAGGCGAAGCCATGGCCGAGCTGACTGAAGCCATGTCGGAAATTTATCAACTGATGTTGTCATTGGGAGCAGATGATGTTGCCGAAGGACAAAAACTACTGTTAGCGGAGTCTTTTGGTTTGCAAGATAAGCCCGCGGATAAAGCAGAGCAGCAAACGGCAACGGAGACTAACTGATGAGAGAGTTGCCGAAAGGATGGGTTAATTGCAGTCTCGGCGATGTTGTTGATTACGGAAAGACAGTAAAAGCTGTCATGGGAGAAATTAATAGTGAAACTTGGATTCTTGAACTTGAAGATATAGAAAAAGATAGTTCAAAAATTTTACAAAGAGTCTCTTTTGGAGAAAGGCAACCCAAAAGTTCTAAAAATGCGTTCACAGCAGGAGATGTTTTATATGGGAAGCTGCGACCTTACTTAAACAAAATGATAGTGGCTCCAGAAGATGGAATTTGCACATCTGAAATTGTTCCATTAAGCCCTCCAGTGGGTTTGCTTGATAATCGATATCTTTTCTACTGGTTAAAAGGACGTATCTTTGGCGATTATGTAAATGCCGTTAGTTATGGCGTTAATATGCCTCGCCTTGGAACCAAAGACGGATTAATCGCGCCAATGGTATTAGCACCACTAGCGGAACAAAAGCGCATCGTTGAAAAGCTGGATGAAGTGCTGGCGCAGGTCGACACCATCAAAGCCCGCCTCGATGGCATCCCCGCGATCCTCAAACGCTTCCGCCAATCAGTCCTCGCCTCAGCAGTCTCAGGCAAGTTGACAGAAAAGTGGCGTGCATCAAATCCGACTAAATGTATATCCCAATTAACGAGCATACGTGAGTATCAGAGAGTAGTTTGGGAAGATATAAAGATGAAGGAATTCCAAGAAAAAGGTCGATTACCTAAAAATGACAACTGGAAAGATAAATATGTAACACCATATATCGAAGACTCTGAGTCGCTAGGAAAGCTCCCTGATTCATGGGATTGGTGTACATGGGGTGATATTTTAGAACAGAGAAATGCCCCTTTCAAAAGAGGGCCATTCGGAAGCGCATTAAAAAAATCAATGTTTATTGAAAAGGGTTACAAAGTTTATGAACAGTATTGCCCAATAAATGATGACTGCTCATTTGCTAGATACTTTATTACTGATGATAAATATCAAGAGTTGATAGCTTTTGATGTCAAAGCTAGAGACTTTCTGATTAGTTGCTCTGGGGTAACTCTTGGTCGTATAACACAAGTTCCCGAACAGTATGATGCAGGGATAATCAATCAAGCATTATTGAGAGTTAGATTAGATTCTGAGTATTTTGATGATAATTTTTTTATTAGGTTGTTTCGTTCTGAATACTTTCAAAAGAAAATTTTTGATAGCTCGACAGGTTCTGCAATTCCGAATGTTAAAGGGGTTAAGGAACTTAAGGCAATCCCAGTACCTCTGATGGGGTTGGACGAG
This sequence comes from Shewanella sp. SR44-4, assembly GCF_014163715.1. Classification (NCBI taxonomy): domain Bacteria; kingdom Pseudomonadati; phylum Pseudomonadota; class Gammaproteobacteria; order Alteromonadales; family Shewanellaceae; genus Shewanella; species Shewanella sp. SR44-4. Next base: position 16,787 of record NZ_JACJDU010000027.1, read on the forward strand.
CAAAAAGAAATCGTCCGCTTAGTCGATAATTACTTCGAACTTGCAGACACCATCGAAGCGCAGGTGAAAAAAGCCCAAGCTCGAGTCGATAACCTCACCCAAAGCATTTTGGCTAAGGCCTTCCGTGGTGAGCTAGTACCACAAGACTCTAACGACGAACCGGCGGATAAACTGCTTGAGCGAATTGCCCAAGCCCGCATTGAGGCTGAAGCCCTTGCGAAAACAGCTAAAAAAGGGGCAGGCAGTAAAAAGTCGTCAGCAAAATAATGGCATCAGGGTAAGTTCATCAACCGATATCGGCTTTTGTGCTTACCCGTACTTTGCTAGTGCCTATCAATACCTTACTCATGCAATAAACGTATTTAACTCAAGGTAATAGATCCGCTTAAATAGTCGACACTCCTCGAAAATATCGTAAAAACAGGTGGATAGATTATTTAATAAGGTGTAAAAGTAAAATATAACAATAGCGTTACCGCTTGCGGCGTAATAAAAGATTGATGACAGTTACGTCGTCATAAAACGGATTTTTCAAAGGAATGATATAGCAGAATGCAAAACCCTCAATATAGTACCCATCACATTTATCAGCATGTTCAATCGTTAGTGAATAAGTTACTTAACGACCTTACAATTGATTCTGGCGATCTCGCGACAAAAGACACCACCGCTTATAGCCAACAGCTGTTAAATAATCTGTATGGCGATATCACCGCCAAACTCAATGAGCTTGAAAAACACGCTGAATGGAACACCTTTACCATTGCACTTTATGGCGAAACCAATGCAGGTAAGTCGACCATTATTGAAACCCTGCGGATTTTGCTCGGTGAAGCGACTAAGAAACAACAACAAGCTAAATTTAAACAATGGCAACTTGATGCGGGTATTACGGTCGATACAGTTGAGCAAACCAGGCAACTAATTTTAGATACTGAAAAGCAAATAGAAACAATCGATGCGGCGTGGAATATTGAGCAAACCGAACTTAAACAAAAGCTTATCCAGTGCGAAACGAGTCATAAATTGGCACAGCAAGTTTGGATTGATTTAAAAAAATCAGTATCGCTTTTACAACGGTTTATTTGGCTTTTTAAAAGCAGTCCACAAGCCAAAGCCGCTAATTCGACTAATGACGCTTTCAGCAGTGCTAAATCGGCACTCACCCAACAAACGGCTAGCCATCTTGAATCGCGAAATCAGCTGGTTACCAGGGTTAATAAGATAGAAAAAAACTATTTACACTTAATTTCAACCATCAAACTAGCAGAACCATTTGCGGATGGCGGCATTATTGGTAATGGCCAATCTGATTTTACGTTAGACACTCAATGTTATTCATTTGATGTTGATGGCTGCCAATTTAATTTACTCGATGTGCCTGGTATTGAAGGTAAAGAATCAAAGGTAAGCGAGGCTATTTGGCAAGCGGTACATAAAGCACATGCCGTGTTTTACATCACCAGTAAAGCGTCTGCACCACAAAAGGGTGATGCTAATAACCCTGGTACGTTAGAGAAAATTAAACAGCATTTAGATGACCAGTCTGAAGTGTGGACCATCTTTAATAAACGCATACAAAACCCGATTCAACTTGATAAAAATCAATTGGTTTCAGACGGCGAGCTTGAGAGCTTACGTGATTTAGATGCCAAAATGACTCAATACTTAGGTGACAATTACCAGCAGTGTTTAATGTTGAGTGCATATCCAGCCTATTTAGCCGTGGCGTCATGTTTACTGCCAGATAGTCGAGATCGCATGGTACAGAATAAGTTTTTGGCGCAGTACTCTGCACAACAAATAATCGATAAATCGAATATTGCTGTACTCACGAAGATGTTTACCAAAGAGTTGGTTGAAGAATTTAAGATAAAAATCATGCGTTCGAATCACAACAAAGCCAAGAAAGTGGTCGATGCAACTCGCGATAATGTCATGGTATTACGTAAAGAAAAATATTCCCCATTATTAAAAAAACTTCGTCTTGAATTGACGGCGACTAATGCTGAATTTACCACCTCGATAGAGACATTACGCGTAAAACTTAACAATAACATGCACGCTCTCATTAGAGAGTTTGAGTCAAGTGTGCGTAATGCCACTTACAGTCAAATTGATGATGACATTAGCAATGATGAAGTTAAATCTTTTCTTAAAAGGCAAATAGAGCAAAGCCAGCAAAGGTTAATTGACCAATTACCATCAATGGTCAATAAGGAAACGAACCTTTTTGAACGAAAACTAAATGACATTATCAATCGATTTGAGTCACATACTAATGAGCTAATGACTTCGTTTAATAATATTGAGTCCACCAATATTGATTTAGATATAGATATCAAAAATGGTGTTAATGTTTGGGGCGTTTTAGGTGCCATGGGTGGCGGGGCAATATTGTTTTTCAACCCTATGGGCTGGGTATTATTGGCTATTTCGGCATCCAGTTTAGTTTTTCAGGTTTATAAAGCGGTTCGGTCCTTTTTTAGTAATAAATATAAGCGTGCACAACAGAAAGAATCTGTTGATGACAACATTTATAAAATAGCAGGCCAATTAACTGTTCGTATCGAAAACAATCTTGCTGAAGTCATCAAAGACGTTGACCGTAGTGTTGAGAGAGTCAGTGATGTGATGTCGAATTCCGTCGAAAAAATCGCAGTAATTAACAAAAAATTACAACAAGCACAAAAAGAGCTAAATGACCTTTGCACCCAGTTGGAGTACTAAAATGAATAAAACCGTTAATGAGTTTAATGAGAGCAAAGCTAAAGCCCGCATGTTACTGAATAAACTGGGTGAATTTTTAGTTTTAGGTCAAGAAGCGGGTGCAGGTATCGATGATAATTTAATTCAAAAATTGCACCATGCAATGACGACAATTGAATCCGGAAAATTAAAAATTGCATTAATAGGCGGCTTTTCGGAAGGTAAAACTTCAATAGCTGCGGCTTGGATGGAAAAACTTGACGTAGATACTATGCACATTAGTCATCTTGAGTCATCTGACACAGTAAAAACGTATCAACTTGATGATTGTGAGCTTATTGATACACCGGGTTTATTTGGTTTTAAAGAAAAACTGAATGCAACAAGCACGCAAATAGAAAAGTTTAAAGACATTACTAAACAGTATGTTAGTGAAGCACACCTTGTACTATATGTGATGAATTCAACCAATCCGATTAAAGAGAGTCATCATGAGGATTTAAAATGGTTGTTTAGAGATCTCAATTTACTGCCTCGTACAGTGTTTGTGTTAAGTCGTTTTGATGAGATAGCCGATGTTGAAGATGATTGGGATTACCGCGAAAACCTGAAGATTAAACAACAAAATGTCCAGCAAAGACTAAGTGAGTCTATCGGTCTCACAGCTGAAGAACAGGCCAGTTTAGCCATTGTTGCTGTTGCCGCGAACCCGTTTGATATGGGTACTGATTATTGGTTAGCGAACCCTGAAAAATTTAAGACTTTGTCGCACATAGATACATTGCAACAAGCCACTTTTGAAAAAGTGCAAGTCAATGGTGGGCTAATGTCTATTGCCCTAGATGCTCAGCACAGTGTTATACGTGATGTATTACAAAGACAATTACCAAGAGCTATTGAGAATGATGAACAAATTGCTGAAGAGTTAGAACGTCTAAAATCGATTTGTAGCAGTGTAGATAAACAAATTAGTTCATTAAATTTACAAATAGGTGAGGTTCAACGTGGGTTACGAGATTTTGTGGTTAGTTATTTTAGTTCGCTAATTTTACAGGCAAAAGGTTCAGACATGAATACCTTTAGCAAATTTTTCGAAAGAGAAGTTGGTAATGAAGGCGTGATTTTGAACGCTCGAATTCAAAATGAATTTGACGGGCAGGTGAGTTCGCTTTCAGGTGAGTTAGTTCAATTACAAGCAAACATATCTAATGAAGTGCAGCTATATAATGACACTGTAATCAGTATGGGGAAGCAAGGTCTTAACTATGCACTGAAGGGTAACATAATTAACAATCAAAATATTTTACTCGCCAGAGATGGTCTTGTCGGCGCCGGAAAATTAATTGGTGTTGATTTAGCGGGTATGTTGAAGTTTAAACCCTGGGGTGCAGTTAATTTGGCTAAAGGTGTTAATGGCGCATTAGTTTTTGTTGGTGTGGCAATGGAGGCTTGGAGTTCATGGAATGAACATAAACAACAACAAGCATTTGAAAAAGCGGTAAGTGACATGGTAGACAGCTTTGAAGGCCAACGAAAAGAATTGTTGAATGTGATCAATGGTGATGATTTTGTTAAGACCTTTTTTCCTAAAAAACTTGAATTGAATCAATCAATCACAGAACTTGGTGAGTGCATCACTGTACTTGAAGGAAAGCGGGCTAAGTTATATCAATGGCGTGAACGTGGTGAAGTTATTGAAGCTGAGTTTAGAAATATCAGCCACGCTTAATATGAAGAATAAAACTTGGCATTAACGATAAATGTTGATGCCAAGTGTTCAAAAAAGGCCTAGCTGTTACGAACTCTTTTTAGTGAATTGAATTGGATTTTTAAATGAGTATTACCGAAAAACAACATCTTTGGGATGCATTTTTGGCCCGTTGGCCGCTGGATAAACTGGCTGACTTAACCCTACAGCAATATGTGTCGGTTAACGATCAAGACACCTTTACCTACTGGCTAGAAACCAAAACTAGAGACTTAGGCTCGATTCAAGGTAATACCTCAGCAAAATTTGGTATTTATAAACGTGGCAGTGATGGCAAAGAGCAAAGTGGTATAGGGCATGGTGAGATATATAGCTGGCGAACTCGCTATGGGACTGATGAAAATAGTGTGTTTATTTATGTTAAAGATGCTTTGGTCACTATCGCAAATGCAGCTTATGAAGGTGATTTACAAACCATTGAAGCACTCGATTTTTCCCCATTAGTAAAATGGAAAATTGCTTTTTTATACCAAAATCAGCAAGCACCTGTGATGATCAATACTTTTTCAGGCCCTATGTTGCAGGTACTGACCGACAGTACAGCGAATACTCCATATCCAGAAATGTACCAAAAGCTTATTAACAACAAAGGCCAACGAAATTTATTAGAATATGGTAAAGCATGTTGGTCGGAAGCTATTAACAAAAAATCGTTAGCTGAACGTCAAAAGATATTAAATCATTTTACCCATATACCCGCTTTTAAAGCTGGATTATCACATTGGCCTGAAGAAACGATAACGGCTTTTTGTGAGGTAATTTCTCAAGCTAACTCACTGAATCTAGATGTGTTCATAACGGCAATGAAAAACGGAGGAATGATCCGTATCGGGCGCAAAGAACTAAGGCTAAAGAGTGCTAAAGAAGTGTTTGCAACCTTTGAGCCCAGATTGAACACAATAAAATGTGAACAGCGTTTTTTAAACCGTCCAGATTATTTATGTACAGATGTAAATAGTCATTTATCAAATTCTATTAGTCTCTCCGATGACTTGGTTGCCTTTAGCACCGAACATCCTATAGATAGAAAGCCATATTGGCCAAGTAGCTATGGTGATATTGATGATGGGCAAGAATTGATTAGTTTAGAAACCCAAGTGAAAGAACCTAAAGGGATTTATCAAATGCAAACATCGCCACTTAATCAAATATTTTACGGCCCTCCAGGTACAGGCAAAACTTACCATACAATTGAAGCCGCCGTTAAGGCTGCTGAACCTAAGTTTAAGTGGCACAACCGTGATGAATTAAAAACAGAGTATGACCGTTTAGTCGCTGCAAAACGGATTCGTTTTGTGACTTTCCATCAAAGCTATGGGTATGAAGAGTTTGTTGAGGGTTTAAAAGCCAAAACCACAGAAGACAAGTCGATAGAATATGTTGTTGAGAATGGCGCGTTTAAAAGTATCGCTGATGATGCTAAAAGCACTGCGTTCAGAAAGTCATTTGAAGTCAGCTCTGATGCCACTATTTGGAAAATATCAATTGACGGTACCGGTAAAAGTGAAGTATCTAACCATTGCCTTGCTAACAGTATTGCTGCTATCGGCTGGGGAAGTTCAGGCGATTTATTATCTGAAGAGTTAGATGATAATGAGTACTATCAAAAGTTAGGCCCTCAAGTAAAAAGTTCATTGTCGGAGTTTTCACAAAGAGCATCAGTTGGTGATTTGATTTTGTGTATTGGTAGCCAACGGACAGTTCAAGCGGTAGGCGTTATCTCGGGAAACTACCACTTTGAACCAAAGGGGACTTCAGTTTACTCAAGTTATTGTAATCAGCTGCCTATTAATTGGTTAGTAACTGATATTAATATAGATTTTCACGCGCTTAATGGCGGGGTTAATTTTACACAAAAAACGTTTTATGAGCTCTGGCGCTTTTCCGTTGCTGATGTATTTGAGCTTTTAAATACGCATGGTGTTCACATTAATTCGAAAGAATCTGAACAAAATAAGACTGAAAACTACGTTCTTATTATTGACGAAATCAATCGAGGTAATATTTCAAAAATCTTTGGAGAACTCATTACCTTAATTGAACCTTCTAAACGAACAGGTGAGGGACAAAAGGAATCGTTAACGTTGAACCTACCTTATTCTGGTAAGCCTTTTTCAGTACCTGATAACCTTTATATTATCGGTACCATGAATACTGCGGATCGATCGTTAGCTTTAATGGATACAGCTTTACGACGCCGTTTCGATTTTATTGAAATGATGCCAAATTATGACGTTTTTAGTGAACATGGCTTGCTTAACGTTGACGGTGTGCAAGTTGATCTAGCTGAATTACTAAAAACCATGAATCAGCGTATCGAAGTACTTTATGATCGTGAGCATATGCTCGGTCATGCCTTTTTCATTCCTGTAGTTGAGTTGATTACAGCCAAAAATCATTCTCAAGCGCTTATTGAATTGAAAAACGTGTTCAAAAATAAAGTGCTGCCGTTATTGCAAGAATACTTCTTTGAAGATTGGAACCGTATTCGTTTAGTACTTGGTGATAGCAAGAAATCAAAATCTGATTGGTTAGTGCAAATCAGCGAGCAAAGCTTTAACGATATTTTTGGTTCAGATCATGGGTTAGGTAATTTTGATACTGCACCTAAAACTTATCAAATTGCTTCTTTTGATGATCATTCAATTTGGGATAAGCCGGAGACTTATCAAGCCATCTACTCTGTTAAAAAAACACCAGATACTGCAGATGAGACCAATACACTAGAAAGCCGTGAAGATTAATATGGATAAAAGCATCACTGTTTTTGAGTATGGTTATTTAGCTGATGAGGCTGATAAAAAAGAGTCTAAGCGAATAAATTGGATTTCTTCGGCTGCTTTTAAGTATTTGAAGCAACTTTGCTTGTGTACTGAATCTGAAAGTAGCTTTGTTAGGCTAAAGATGATTGATAGCACCGAGGTGTTACAGACACAAAACTATGCTGGCGTGATATTAACGCCAGATGGAACGCAAATAGAAATTTTACCAAAAATCGGTAAAGCGGCATATCAACAGCAAACCGAAGCGGCAGAAGAACAATCGAGAGAATCATTACTGGTGATGCTGGCATGCTTGGGCGATTTTCGACACCTAAAAACTGAAACTGCTGATATTAAGCAGCAAAAAATGCCTTTGCTAGAGATATTTATTAGCCAATTTTTAGCCTCTGTTAATCATTTAATTAAGCGGGGGATTCGGAGTGATTATGCCCAGCGGGAAGATAATTTACTTTTCCTTAAAGGTAAGCTGCAAGTTGGCAAGCAGCTAAAGCACAATTTGGTCAATAAGCATAAATTCCATGTCGAATTTGAGGAGTTTCTTGCTGATAGGCCAGAAAATCGCGTTATTCATAGTGCTCTTCATTGTGTTAAAAAACTCAGTCGCAGTATGGCTAATCAACGCTTCCAGCAAGAACTTGCCTTTACCTTTGCTGACATACCAGTAAGTAAAGATCATCATCAAGACTTTCAGCGTCAACGAATCGATAGAGGCATGGCACATTATGAGACGCCATTAGCGTGGGCAAAACTCATTTTAAATGCCTTTTCGCCGCTGACTATGAAAGGAAGTCATTCCGCCACGTCGTTACTGTTCCCAATGGAGGCAGTATTTGAGTCTTATGTCGCTTCTCAACTACATCTATTTGTTAATACTGGTTATCAGGTTAAGTCACAAATAAGTTCATCAAAATTGGTTAAGCATGTTGATAAAGATTGGTTTCAGCTTAAGCCTGATTTACTCATTCATGATGCAGGTAAGTCGGTTTGCGTGCTTGATACAAAATGGAAGACTTTAGATGTATCTAAAGCCAATGGCACTGATAAGTATGGTTTATCCCAAGCAGATATCTATCAAATGTTTGCTTATGGTCACAACTACCTAAGTGGTGAAGGTGATATGTTTTTAATATTCCCATACCAAAATAACTTTGATTGCCCGGTGGTTGAACCTTTTATATTCACAGACATAAACGGAAAGGAAACAAATTTACGCTTATGGCTGGTGCCGTTTCAAATATTACCCACTAAAGGCAAATTGATGTTATCGGCGAAAGCTAATTCAGCTCCGATGAACACTATTTTTACGCCTGATGTATTTTCACTGCCTTTTATAAGTACTCAGGGGTGAGTATGTTGAAATTGTTTGGAGTCTATATTGCAGCTTAAACCAGCAAAACTTGTGCTTTTTTGGCGTCGCTTAATGGGTATAAGCCAGCAAGTTGATGTGAGTAGTACCCATATCAACATTATCAATAATGGTACAAAGGTTGAGTTATCTTTAGCTGATTTGTATCAATTGAACATAAAAAAAACATGGTTTTCTTCTCGTTTAGAGTTAGCGGTTAAAGACTCTCCGACTATTGTTTTAAAAGGTTACAACAGCAAAAGCATTAAGTCATTCAGTGTGTATGTGGTGAATACATTACTAACGTTAATGGCTTCAAGTGAACGTTGGCAACAATTTGCACAAGCTCTTGAGGTACATAAAAAAGCTGAAGTCTATCTGTCGAGTGTTGAATGGAAACCCATTGCTGAAATGTATCAACTAGCTTGTCAGTTTTCTGCATTAGGAATTAATCCTGAAGCGTTATCAAACCCGTTACATCAACAGGTTTTAAAACAAGCTCAATTGTTATCAGCAAAGATTGTAAGTGAACTTGGCCGTCAATTACATAACCAACAAGTTGTTCCAAAATTACTCAGTAAATATGGTGAGTTTTTTGACAACATTGAAAAATTACCACTCACGGCTAATCAGCGTTTAGCTTGTGTAACTAACGACGATCATAATTTAGTGATTGCGGGTGCTGGAACCGGAAAAACTGCAACATTAGTGGGTAAAGCTGGATTTTTAGTTGAAGCGAATATTGCAAAAGCTAATAATGTTTTGCTGTTAGCTTTTGGTAATAAAGCGGCTTTAGAAATGAATCAACGTATACAAGATCGGTTGCCTTCAATTGCAGAAGATTTTAAAGCCAGTACATTTCACGCTTTGGGAAATATGATTTTAGCTAATCACTTTGGTTACAAAAAAGCCGTTACACCGTTTGTTGAGCAACCTTTCTTATATAGCCAATTTATCAATCAACAACTCACTGATTTAGCAAATGAAGATGTTGAATACAAAGCATTGTTAGTCAATTATTTTTTAAGTTTAGCAACACCCGCTAAATCAGAGTTAGATTTTGACAGTATTGAGCAATATCAAGAGTTTTTATCAAGTTGTCGCCTTATTACGCTAAAGGGCGAATGGGTTAAAAGTGTCGGTGAGCTACGTATTGCTAACTTTTTAACCCTTAATGGGGTCGACTATGAATATGAAGCAAATTACTTGCACGACACCCGCACCGTAGCTCGTCGTCAGTATCAACCCGACTTTTATTTACCTAAATCCGGTCTGTATATTGAATATTTAGGGTTAAATGAACGAAACGAAACCGCTCCCTTTGTCGATCAAATAGCTTATCTTGAAAGCCTTGAATGGAAACGAAATTTACATTTAAGTAAAGGGACGCAATTGGCAGAGTTGTATTCATATCAGCTCATGAAAGGAGTTTTACCATTTGCATTAAAAACGGTTCTTAGTAAACATGACGTTAACCTCATACCGATTGAACTTGATGTGATTTTTAATCAATTACGCGAAGAAAACACTAACCAATGGAAAGGTTTTATAGAACTTATTCAACGCTTTTTAGGTTTATTTAAAGACGGTAGTTTTACTATTGAGAGTTTCAGAAGTGGGTTAAATTCTCAGGTTTGTGATATTGAACGGACCCAAGCATTTGTAAGCTTGTTTGAACCTGTTTATAACGCTTATCAAACACATTTAAACCAAACTGAAACGGTTGATTTTAGCGATATGATTGCTGAAGCAATCGATATTATAGAGTCAGGCCATTTTCATCATCCTTATACCCATATTTTAGTCGATGAATTTCAAGATATTTCTGTCGGTAGGGCTAGGTTGCTTAAAGCATTGTTGTTATCAAAACCGAATATGCGTTTGTTTGCTGTAGGTGATGACTGGCAGTCAATCTACCGTTTTAATGGTGCTGATATAGCGTTATTTACAGAATTTAACAAAACGTTCTCACCTTCAACAGCTGTCCCTCTAGATAAAACATTCCGCTTTAACGATAAGTTGCACAGTGTTAGCAGTCGTTTTGTTTCAACCAATCCTAAACAAATCCAAAAGCAAATCCATACTCATACTTCGGTTAGCTCGCCAGCTCTGAGATTAGTTGATATTAAAAATCAGTTACCCATTAGCAGCGCGCTTTCGATGAAAGATCAAAAAGAACAAGCTTATATTGATACCTTGTATAGGTCGTTAAGTACGTTCAATCGTCAGGCAAACCGAAAGCAAAAAAAGATGTCAGTGTTGATTATCGGTCGTTATCGTCAGGAAAACACTAGAGTATTGGTTGGAGTTAACTTCAGTACTTGGGGGTTTACGTCATTAGATATTGTTTATGTTACAGCTCATGCAAGTAAGGGATTAGAAGCTGATTACGTAGTGCTTTTTGGTATCGATACTGGGAGTTTTCCTTCTTCACGTGAAAATGATGAACTTATCGATTTAGTATTACCAATTAAAGAAGATTATTTATACGCAGAAGAGCGAAGGCTATTTTATGTTGCGCTAACGCGGGCAAAGCATTTTGTATATGTTCTTTTTGATTCTGATCAGGCAAGCCCATTCTTAACCGAAATTAATCAATATGGTCGTCATTTTATTGATAATAAATTAGCAAAAACATTCGATAAATGGCCATGTACTTAATGCGATACTGGTGTCTTACGTCCCATTTCATCTCGTTATAATAAGATTTTTTATAAATGTTCACTATCACCAGCTTGTGACGTGATGCTCAATAGCTGTAAACATTGCAATGCTCCACTTAAAAGCGACGTTAATGGTTTTAGGCACTGCCTGGGATGTGGCGAAATTGAGCTTGGTTGTTTGCGGTGTGGAATTGGCACTATGGTTGCCAGGTGTGAAAATGATCCGAAAAGAGAAACCTTTTACGGTTGTAATCGATTTAAAAAAGGTGCTGATGACTCTTGTGGTGAGAATATTCGAGTAGAAGCATATGAACAACGAATTATTTCTGCAAAAAGTAAAATCGACACCAATTATTTTTAATAATGAACATCATGAATAAATAGTAAATATTCGTAGCTAAACGGTAAGCATTAAGGGATGAAATGAAAACAGTTAAGCAATGTATAGTAGATATATTAGCCTCACGCGATTTAGTCAGTGTGTCTGGCGATCCTTTGTATAGTTACAAGTTATCAGATATAGAGTTCCAAGGTTTGTATCAGTCGCTATCAACTAGCTTAGACGCCCATAGTATTTCAGCATTTATCCCTAACGGATTGAGTTCTAGTTGGAGTGGGGCATTTGTACTTTATGCAGCCGAATGGTGGAGAAACAAATTCAATGGAGGTCATTGGAGTTGGGAGCCCATTTTTAGTTCACTTAATGTACCTGAGAACGATATTAACCCGAATCAGCGTAATCAATTAATTGCTGAGGGATTTCGTTTTTGGCGCAGGCCTTTATTACGCAATGGCCAAGGTAGAATGTTTCTGGGCTCAGTTGCCATTGAGGGGGGCTTACCTTTAAAATTAATTACTGACCCTAACAGCAAGCTTTCACATTACTTTGAACAAGTGATAAAAGATTTTGGAACATTCAGCTTATCCAGTCCTAATTCTGTAGCCATTGCTGAGGCTCATGATCATTACATAGCAGCGTCTTTCCGGACTGAAGCCGTTTACTCTATTGTTGGGCAAATAGCAGAAGCCATCTATCAATTGACCGAGCAATATAGCCTAGATGAACAACAAGACCCATTGTCATATTTGGATAGCATTGCGCCTAACTGGCTTGAGGTTTTACCCCTTAATATTGATACCACTATCGCTAAAGGTTTACTTGATAGTGCATTAGGGCAGGCGATTGCTGTTCAGCGTCGTCTACCTACTAGCATTCGTTTAGTGAGAAAATTAGTTAAAAAGTTTGACCATCATGCTTATGTGACTAATGAACCAAACTCGTTAAAACATCAATGGTCATATCAACTTTCAATTTCCCTACGCTCTAAACTTAATGCCCAGTTCATTGCTCAACTGTTTAGTATGCAAGTTTTACCTGAGCGCTTCAGTTTATTCGCTTTAGGTAAAAAACCATTACTCTTGGCTAAGGCATTCAAGCCTAAAAATAACCCAGAGCTTTATTTGCTCGATGTATTAACCACAGATTTACCGGAAGATTGGTTCGATTGTGAAATCCAGTTAATGCTCCGTAATGACACAGAAAGTAGTTGGTATGCTCCATTATTAGGTGGCAGTGCACTAGATAGTGATGAACCTTGGGTGTTTACCGAAAATGGTGGCGATTGGATTCTTGCTGGTGCGGGGAACTTTAGTAGTGAAGCGACGACCGCTGTCATTGCTTTACCCAATATAAAGACTACGAATGATTTTTTTGATAAAGACACATCTTATTATATTGAAAATGCTGATCCATTCGGTGAAGTCGACCACGATACATCTCGGACTTTATTGAAGATCAGTCAGTTAGGTTCTTTCATCTTTAATGATTATGAAGTGTTTTTGGGAAAGGAAGATAAGGGCCAATATGAGTTTGTATGGCAAGGCGAAGAACTTCCATTTCTAACGGTACCAAGTAAATGTTATCTAGGTAAACCCAAGCTATCGGCAATATCAGCACAAGGTTTACAGGTCATTCCTAATGAAAAACTCCGTTGGCATGATGTTAGCCGCGATCAGTGGCTGTCGATAGATACTTTGCCATTAGGTCAAAGTGTAGTTGCCTATTTTGCTAATGGTAAATCAAAAAAGCGCTTTAAATTAGCTAGCTTACCTCAAGATTTTAAGATTGAGTTTGTATCTGGTGATAAGCTTAATTGTGGTAAAGTTATTATTTCATCTTCTCGGCCTCCTATGGTCGCTGTTGATTTATCAGATAATGAATCATTACATTATCAAGTTATTCAAGATTCAAACTCAATTACTGTCGAGTTGTTTAGTTCTCAAGCTCAACCACCCGCTTTATTTTCACTGTGCTTATGGTGGCAAGAAAAAGCGAAAGCAATATCAATTACATTACCTTTTCCGAGTAAAGGTGTTTGTTTACTTGATAACAGGCAACAGCTGGTTAAAAAGAATAGTAATTTGTTGATTGATAAGCTGAATAATTATGAATTATATGGCTACGGTATTGAAGGCAAAATTCGTATTATTTTTACCTTAAATGCGTCTGATATCCGCGGTGCTTTTAGTCGTAGTGCCTATTTTAGTAAAGAACTTTCTTCGATTGAAGCGTTATCAAGTGGTTTATCTTTATCTACGTTTCGAGCAGATATCCAAGCACTTTTTGCATTGTCAGACAATTTAGATGCAACTTTGAATGTAACAATTATCAATTTTGGTCGTGAGTTATTTAGCTTTAAGTTATCGGCTTATATTTATGCTCTTGTGCCAGAGCGTGAAATCGGTTGTATAAAATTTATAGGTGAAGAGTGTCACTCTCCTGTTGATTTACTGATGATCCCTTTAGATCGGCCTGCTCAAATGCCGCTTGAATTACTCCCAGAATTATCAATAGCGAGTTCAGAGCGTAGATGGATATTTCCTGATTCAGAGGTTGAGGCCGGTGCTTGGTTAGTTTTTTGTGAGACTCGACATTTAGGTATAAGACCACTTATGTGGAGTAAAGATTTACAATTATTGCCAGATGCTCGTAATGGTTTTGAGCTTGCGGCAAGTATTGGACAACGTTACAAGCGCATACAAGCATTTACAGATGTGGCCAAAGAACTATCGGCTGATTACGCACGCCCTGAATGGGAGAATGTTAGAACGTTATTGAAATTTGAACACGTGCCATTTACCACATTTGATTTATGGCGTGGTGCCACGAAGTCACCTGAATTCATGCTAGCGCTATTACTTAAATCAAATAACAATGAAGTGGAACGAGTTTGGAGCTTGGCGAGTGAATTCCCAATGCTTTGGTATACATTGAAATTAGACTCCAGTATTAAAGTTCTAATGGCATTTTACCAACATTTACTTGAGCGTTTGGGCGATGATATGGAAGATGTTGCACAAGATAGAGTTCAGAAAAAATTGTCAGAACTGGTATCTTTTTTCCCTGGCTTTGAGCCTTTTTATAATTTGTTGCTCTTTAAAATTGGCTCTGTTAATCAAAAGCCATCTTTAACTTTAGCAGACTACAGAAGTGATCTTGATAATAGCCGAAAGACTCTCTCTCAACGTAATGTTGATTCTGAATGGCCTACTATTTTTGCAGAAGAAATTTTTAAATCTGTAATATCTAAAGTAAATCCTCAACTCATCAACCAATGTTTGGTTGATGAAGGGGGTTATAAAAATAATGTCATGAATGCCTCTGTGTTACTGGCTTTAGCTAGTTGTGGTCAAGCCGCGTTATTAATAACGCCTGAAGTGATACATGCCATGCGTGAATATCGTCGCTTTGATATTGAGTATTTTGATGACAGTTTTGCTTTAACACAAAAAATGATTATTGGATTAACCAAGGTCTAACCCTAGGAAAGAGTATGGAATACTTCGAGTCTATTATTGATCAACTGACTAAACGCGCTGCTAGAGCTACATTAGGTCAATTTGGTTTACGTTCTAAATCACTTCGTGAATTTTTATGGCAATCTTTTTCAAAAGCGCCGGGTAATGACGGCGCGTTCCTTGGTGATCCTGTTTTTGAAGCCACTTTTGGTTGGAAACCACATAACCAGACTATGCAAGATTTAGCTGGAAATTTGCTTGAAACTCAAATTGTTCATGCAATGGCAAATCCACCTAAAGAATTAAAAGAAGATTACTTATTTGATGCCAAATGGCACCCATATGCTCATCAATATGAAGCATGGCAACACTTATTAAAAGATGAACCACGCTCCGTGATTGTAAGTAGCGGTACAGGCTCTGGTAAAACTGAATGTTTTTTAGTTCCTATATTGAATGATATTGCTAAAAGAAAAAGTAAGGCTGATGGTGTGGAAGCACTCTTTTTATATCCATTAAATGCCTTAATTAATAGCCAAAAAGATCGATTGACTGCATGGACTCAAGAACTTGGATCAAATGTTAAGTTTTGTCTATATAACGGTGAAACTAAAGAAAGTATTCCTGCATCGAAACAACGTTTGTTTCCTAATCAACAGTTATCAAGAAAGACATTAAGAGACGATCCAGCACAAATATTAGTCACTAATGCGACCATGTTGGAATATATGCTTGTTCGCCAACAAGATGAGCCCATTTTAACCAAATCTAAAGGCAAACTACGTTGGATTGTATTAGATGAAGCTCATACCTATATTGGTTCTCAAGCCGCCGAGTTATCTTTGTTATTGAGACGAGTTATGCATGGCTTTGGAGTATTACCAGAGTCTGTGCGCTTTGTTGCTACTTCTGCAACGATAGGTGGCAAAGATTCCGATAATGAACTAAAAGCATTCCTTGCCGATGTTGCAGGCATCGATGTATCGCAAGTTTATTTGGTGAAAGGTGACCGTGAGATAACTAATTTGTCTAATTTGGTGGCTCCTGGTTCAATGGATTTACAATACATCAAAAATTCCTCTGCTAATGAACGTTATAGCTTATTAGAATCTATCGTTCCCTTAAGAACCCTTCGCCAACATCTGTGTATAAAAGATAACCGACTTTCGCTTAAAGAAATTTGTAGGATTCTATCTGGAACTGCTGAGCCAATATCCGAGAAATTAGCTCTACAATGGTTAGATGTTTGTGCCTCAACATTGGGGCCTGATGGCCAAGCTTTCATTCCATTTAGATTACATTTATTTCATCGAGTATCAGGTGGTTTGTGGGCTTGTTCAAATTCAAGTTGTACGATGAAACGTGGAACGGAATTAGATGTTATTGATTGGCGTTTCGGCATGGTTTACATGTCTAGGCGTGAGGTATGCGAATGTGGTTCTCCGATATTTGAAATGACAAGTTGTAATGGTTGCGGTACGAGTTTGTTGTTAGCTGATGAGGCTATCGAGAAAGAAACGGGTAATAGCATACTGTCGCTCACGAAACCTAATTCCAAGATAGATGATTTTGCTTTGGATATTGATCCTGATGACGCTGATTCATTCAATGAAGGCGATATTGAAGATGATGATATTCATGAACGTACCTGCATCATAGCGGATCAATCATATGATGAAACAGGAGAGTATTGGTTAAACAATAATAGTGTTCTAAAAACTGTTGTTCATGACGCTGCATTTAAAATTCATCGTGTAGAAGGTTATAGTAAATCTGGAGGTGGTGTGGCACTTCGCTGTCCTTGCTGTCAACACACAAAAATTCAGAATTTTGATTTTTATCGCCATTTCCGTAATGGCGCACCATTTATGTTATCAACAGTGATTCCTACGCTACTTGAGTTTTGTCAGGATGGAAAGAAAGAACAATTAACGGGTCCTTGGAATGGTCGACGTATGATTACATTCACCGATAGTAGACAAGGAACCGCTAGATTTGCAGCAAAATCACAACAGGATTCTGAAAGGCAGTTTTTACGTTCAGCATTATTCCATTTGGTTGCAGATAGAACCCTCAAAAGCGGTCAGCTTTCAGCTGATACTGAACAAAAACTTGAAAACTATAAATCTCGTCTTGCTTCATTTATTGAAGATAACGATGAAGACATGATAGAAGTGATGGAAGAGAAAATTGCTGCATTATGCAGTGAAGTTGACATTACTCTTATATGGTCAGATGTTGAGTGTGAATTAGCTAAAGAAAAAGAACTTCAGTATTGGATTAAAGATTCTTACCATCGTTTTGATGAAAATATGAGCATGGTCAAAGATCCAATTTTATTAGCAAGACTGTTACTTTTACGAGAGTTTAATAGCCGCCCTAAACGCCAAAATACCTTGGAAACCCTTGGATTAATTAGGATGGAATATCCAGCCCTGAAAGATAAAGGCAATACGGCACCAAATGATTGGTATTCATTATTTGATGACAAAGATAAAGCAAAGAAAGATTGGGTTAACTTTCTAACACTATGTCTTAATTTTCATGTACGAACTATTAAAGCGATTTCTTTATCGGATGAGCAAAAACGTTGGATTGGGGCCAAATTTAATCCTGGTTTACTTATTTCCCCGATGACAGATAGCCATTTTAAGCATGTACAAAGCTGGCCTCAAGTTCGTAATGGTGTTGTTCAACCGAGATTAGTGAGGTTGTTGGCAACGGCATTCAATCTGGATCTCACTGACTTAAATGATAAAACGACAATAAATGTTATTTTGCAAGATGCATGGAATGTGTTGCAGTTAAATGTTCTCACTGCAAGTGGTGATGGTTATAGACTTGAACTTGAGCATAAAGTGAGTTTTAGTCTAATTAAGGATAAATGGCAGTGTCCACATACTCAAAAAATAATAGATACACCTTTAGAGCAAATAACGCCTTATTTGAATGTTAAAGGCAACCGTCAAGACCAGATTTGTCGTTTGTTAGAAGCACCTATTTTCCCATATCCGTATGCTCGAAGACTAGAAGACGGAACTCCTGTTTCGATAGCCGAAATTAGAGCTTGGCAAGAACAAGATGAAATCATCAAACTTCGAAAAGAAAATGCATGGTCGGACATTTCAGATCGCATTGTAGAGAGAACACCATACTTTAGAGTTGCGGAGCATTCAGCACAGCTACCTGGAAGTTTACTTCGTGATTATGAAGACAAATTTAAAAAAGGGTTTATCAATGTCTTAAGTTGTTCGACAACTATGGAGATGGGGGTTGATATTGGCGGTATAAGCGTTGTCGCGATGAACAATGCTCCACCAAACCCAGCAAATTATCTACAAAGAGCTGGACGAGCAGGTCGACGCGGTGAAACAAAATCTATTGCATTAACACTTTGTAAGAATACACCTCATGGTGAACACGTTTTTGGGCAAACACGTTGGGCATTTGATACGCCAATTCATGTCCCTAATGTGTCATTGTCGAGTGATTATATTGTTAAGCGACATATTAACGCATTGCTTTTGTCTGTATTTTTACGGAAAAAAGCAATTAGCGAAAATAGTCTGCGTCTTAATTGCGGCAATTTTTTCCTTTCTGCACATGAAAATTGTGCCTCACAAGCTGAATTATTCGTTGACTGGTGTTTAACCCATTCGTTAGAAATTGTTGAGGTAGGTTTAGATTCTTTGTTAAAAAGAACAGGCTTACAAACCACATCTAAAATAAGTCTAGTTATGGATGTGGCTAAACAAATGAAGATCATCATTAAAAAATGGCGTGATGAATATCATATTTTAACAGAGCAAAGTGAATCAATAAAAAGTGATACAAATAGAATATCGACAGCACAAGCAGCTGTAGAGACTCAAATTCAAAGATTAGAGGGAGAGTACTTACTTTCAGAGTTAGCTCGAAAAGGTTTTTTACCCGGTTACGGCTTCCCAACGGATGTTGTATCGCTTAATAACGATAATATTGAATCTTTAATAAAACGTAAGAAACAAATTCAAGCTATTAAAGAGGCTAAGTCCGCTAGAGATACCACTTTAGAACATAGGATCGATAATCCTTATAGTGCTCGAGATTATCCATCTAGAGATTTATCTGTTGCTATTAGAGATTACGCACCAGGCAGTGAAGTTGTACTAGATGGATGTGTTTATCGGTCTGATGGTGTCATTTTAAATTGGCATAGTCCTGCAACAGCTGACCAAGTAAACGAGATCCAGTCTTTGATGTGGGCATGGCGATGTCAAGGATGTGGTGCCAGTGGTACAAAGAGCCTTATGCCGCAAGAGTGTTCAGTTTGCAATGATGCATTGAAGCAAGAAAGCTATCATAGATATATTCAGCCAGGTAGTTTTGCTGTTGATATACGTAATAAACCCCATAATGATATTTCTCGATTGATTCATATTCCATTTCAAGATCCATGGGTTACGGTTGAGAAAGCTCAATGGGAAGATTTGAGTGTTAATCCTAGTGCTACTTATCGTTCGAGCCATGATGGTCATGTCTATTATCACAGCAGCGGATTATCAAGTTCTGGATATGCATTGTGCTTGGAATGTGGTCGTATGGAACCAATGCCTGACAATAAGGATATCTCCCCATATAAAGTCCTAGAAAACCATACAAGATTGCGTGGCGGTAAAGGAGATATTGAGCGAGAAAGTGAAAAGTTCTGTGGGGGTAATGAGCGAGATTTTTCAATTAAAGGACCAATTAAATTAGGGCATAGTACTCGAACTGATATTTTTGAATTAGTCTTGTTTAATAGCGATGGCACTGTTCTTAATAACCGCACCATAGCTAGAACATTATCTGTGTTACTAAGAAATGAGCTATCTGAAAAGTTAGGTATAAATAATAGTGAGATTGGTTGTACGATAAAACCTATCAAGTTCAAAGGCAGTGAAGCCCAAGCTATTGTGCTTTACGATTCAGCTGCCGGTGGCGCTGGTTTTTCCATTAAGGCATCTGAGTATATTGTTGATCTATTACAATTAGCCAAGAATAAAGCAACCAGTTGCCATTGCGATAAAGCCTGTCATCGTTGTCTAGTTGATTACTCTACTCAACACGCCTTAGAGTTATTGGATCGGCACGTTATTGGATCATTTCTTGATGGTGATTTCTTTCAACGGTTATCACTCCCAGATGAATATAAATACTTTGATAAAGACAATAGATTGGAACTTTTACCGATCAGCTTAGCCGTTGACCATCATTGTTCACATGATAAAAACTCTGATATCAATTTTTATTTATACAAGCAGGATTTAGATGACTTAAGTCAATGGCCACTAATCAACACTCTATATGACCGGGTAAAAGAGCAAAGGATCACTATCGTGTTGCCTTATGACATTAGCGATCTGACTATTGAACATCGAATTACGCTTTCATGGTTTGCACATCATCCAAGTATCACGATTAAAAAAATAGACTCTAGTAAACAAGCTAATGGTAAAAAGATTGTTGAAGTGATCGATGGAGATAGTGTTAGAGGTTGGTGTTTCTCAGATAGCGATCCACAGTACTTGATAACTGGAATTAATCATTCAACTGAACCATTCACTTTGTTTGAATTAGAAATGCTCGATTCAAATGAAAAAATTGGTGTTATATCAGTTTCAACAGAACTAAACGGAACTGTTAAAGAATTTGGGGCATTATTTTGGACAAAGATGTTTAAAGAGTCCTCCGTGCTCTTAAATAAAATGCAGACGAATAAAGTTAAGTCTATTGAATATTGCGACCGATACCTTGCGGCTCCATTACCTGTGAGTATTTGCCTAAATGTGATCAATGCGTTGTTAACTTATTACCCTAATAGCACAGCTAAAATCAGGACTGGTAGTTTAAAATATTCTTCTGATTTACCTCAATCCATAATGGATAATTGGAATTGTGATGCTGCCAGAAAGGAAGATATTGAAGAATGCATTCAGTTGAGTGGGACAAAGATTGAGTTTTTAACTGAATCTAAATATCACCTACCTCATGCAAGAAGTTTAAACCTTACACTTGATGATGATTCAATTGTTAAGATTTGGCTTGACCAAGGCTTCGGTTATTGGTTTGCAAATAAAATGGACCGCAATAATCGTTACCAGCAGTACTCATCCTCAACTGACTGTGCTCAAGCGATTTTGGATGGTGATTGGACCATAAAAACAGGGCAGTTTCCCACATTAATATTTTTCTCAATAGAGAATTAACTAGCATTAAAAATTTGAATCCATAGAGCATAGAGAGTTGGTTACTATTGTTCTATGGATCATTGGTAATCTAAGGTTGGTGATAAAAATTATAAATAAGTAAGAACACTTACCATTACGAGTGGTGTGATTTCTATAAAGAGTTATTAATCAATACCTTACTTGTTGGTCCGCATTTTGTACTAAGTAAGCAAATTACATAAGGAAGCCGTTGCCATGAAAAAAGTCAGAGATGTTAATTATCGAGCTATTCATACAAAAAACAGTTGGCGAAAAGCCAGCCATGAAAGTATTGCTAATGCTTTAGGCAATACGAGAGGAGCTAAAGCGCTTTTCAATGGTAAGGCTGCCATAGATTACGATAAACATGGCCAACCACTTTATGTACTTGTATGGAAAGAAGGTGAACTTAATGGATTGGTCGTTAAGTCAGATCCTAATAATGAAAATGAAATTTTAACCGTTGAAATACCCGTTCATTTAATTATTAAATATGAATTGATTGGCTCGGCACAATTTAGTGAACTTGAACAATTCTTTAAATAGAACACTGACCCTTTATCTGTGCCATTTTTATAAACAGGGATGTATGTATGCCTTTAGATTTATCTAACACATGGGTTGTCGATATTTCAGCCACAGCTTTATTCGATATGTCGGAATCTGACCTGATATTCAAAGAAACCTTTGAATCAGATCCTGATACAGCCATTCAAAAATATCGCGAGTTTATGCTTTGTGATCTTATATCTCATTTTAGTAACAAGTAAGGTAATCTTAGTTTATTTAATTTGCATACCGATTGTATAATCCAAGTGTTTTGGTTCCTCTGAAAATCAAGACGCTTACAGTCTAATAATACATGAATTTATCACAATAAAATGAGCAACGTCTCTTACCTGAATTGCTCTTTATAATAAAAGGGAACTTTATAATGAAAAATTTGATTTTGTACGTTTTCGCCTCTGTTTTACTATTCGGTTGTGGGGGGGGTAATGATACAGTGCCAGAGCCTCCAACTGAAGTCACAATATCCTCAATTGTAATCGAACCTAATGCGATCGATATAGACATTAATCAATCTCAACAATTAACCCTTATCGCACTATACAGCGACGGAACAAGCCAACAATATACTGAAGCTGTTAATTGGCTATCAGAAACACCAAGTATTGCAACAATTGACAATGCAGGTATCGTACAGGCTATTTCGGTAGGTAATACTAATATCGTTGCGACAGCCGCTGGATTTAAAAGCGTAGCATCATTAACTATTACGCCATTGCCTGAACCTGATGTTGTAATAACTGCAATCAGTATTGAACCAAACACAATCAGTTTAGATGTTGGTCAAACATCAACGCTAATGCTTATAGCTACTTATTCAGACAATACAACTAAGCAGATAACAGAAGATATTAAATGGTCTTCATCTGTACCTCACATTGTTAGTGTAGACAATGAAGGGCTTGTTACCGCAATTGATGGTGGAGAGGCAGAGATTCAAGCAAGTGTTGCTGATTATACAATCACACCCGCCATAGTTACATCTATTCCACTAATCTATTTAGACAAAAATGGTGTGACTATAAAAGCAAACTCAAGTGCTAAAATTGGTGATAGCGCAATACTAGATGGCAAAACATACACGGTAGTCGATAAAGAAACACTTTTACAAATGATTGAAAATGATGATGATGTTACAAACGTCGTCACAACTAAGTTAACAAGTTTGAGTCGCTTATTTTTAGATAAGGCAGATTTTAACCAAGATATCAGCTCATGGGACACTTCAAATGTAATATATATGTCTTGGGTATTCCGTAATGCATCTTCTTTCGATCAAAGAATTGGAGAGTGGGATACATCAAATGTAATATCTATGTCGTCAATGTTTTGGGGGGCGACATCTTTTAACCGATACATTGGCAATTGGAATACATCTAACGTAGATGATATGTTCGGAATGTTTGGTTATGCCTCAAATTTCAATCAATATATTGGCGACTGGGATACATCAAAAGTAGAAAGTATGGTCATGATGTTTACTGGTGCTCATAAATTCAATCAGGATATTCAATATTGGAACACATCAAGTGTAAAAAGTATGTCAAATATGTTTAGTTTTGATGTCACTCAACATAATGCTAAGCACTATTTTAATCAATATATAGGTGATTGGGATACTTCAAATGTCACATCAATGAACATGATGTTTGCTGGAGCTGAAGATTTTAATCAAGACATTAGCGGATGGGATACTTCAAATGTCACATCAATGGGTGGTATGTTTTATCGATCTAAAGCATTTAATCAACCAATCGGAGGATGGGATGTTGCACAAGTAACCCATATGGATGGTATGTTTAATGTCGCCATTCGTTTTAATCAAGATATTGGCAATTGGAATGTGTCTAACGTTGAAGCAATGGGATCAATGTTTGGTTTAGCTGAAGATTTTAATCAAGATATTAGCGACTGGGATGTCACAAAAGTAACCAATATGGGTGCTATGTTTAATGCTGCTAGGTCATTTAATCAAAATATTGGTGATTGGAATACATCTGAAGTGACCTTCATAGGAAGTATGTTTTCAGGTGCAACTAATTTTAATCAGGATATTGGAGGCTGGGATACATCTGAAGTAACTAACATGGGAAGTATGTTTTCCGCGGCTACTAATTTTAATCAAAATATTTCATCTTGGGATGTGAGTAAGGTTACTGATTATTATTATTTTTCTGAAAACTCAGCTTTAATTGATGCCAACAAACCTTTGTTTAAATAACTTGAGTTGTATTTGGCATAGAGCTGATTTAACAATTAACCGTTTTCAACGTCTGTAAATAAGCCTACACCTTCTAAAGGAGGGTGTAGCAGGTTCTGTGTACCTGCAATTTAGTTAATATACTTCATAATTCTGTCTTCAAACTCAATAATAAATCGACTTATCGCAGTACGCCAGTATCAAATAAGCATTGTCTATTGTTTACTGGCTTCTATTATAGCAAGGTAAAGCATTTTCTTAGCCGAGTCATCATTTGGAAATAGCTTACATTTTTTTTAACGTTCGTATAATCACACTGATTAACGGAGCACAGATTGAAAAGGTTTGTTAGTGAATCGAACTAGCAGCGTAAAAAAGTTAATAAAGTTTATCGATGATCAATTAACGAATAAGGCAATTGTTTAATAATTTAATGATTTAATGATTTAATGATTGATAATAGTTCATGCCCACTTGAATAGTGGTCAAGGATTAAAAGATCAAAAACAACTTGTGCCAACATTTTTGGCACGAAATAGGCACAAAATTGCAAAAACGTACTTTTATGAGTTCACAATAACAAATTTTGATTGTGTAATTAAAGCTTCACTAAGCTGTGGGCTGGGGTAGGGTGCGTTTGAATACTTCTGCAACATTCTGGATTAGGCACGAATTATTTTTTTTAGGCACAAAAAACAATTAAATATAAAATTCAGTCTTATTTATAATTTGTATTTTTTCAAGAGGTTACTGCAAGAAATGGTACACCCGAGTGGACTCGAACCACCGACCCCTACCATGTCAAGGTAGTGCTCTAACCAGCTGAGCTACGGGTGTATTGTTTGAATCTGACTTTTTAGACTCTGTCAGAAGAGTGGTACACCCGAGTGGACTCGAACCACCGACCCCTACCATGTCAAGGTAGTGCTCTAACCAGCTGAGCTACGGGTGTATAATATCTTGCTTTCTATGTTCTGGTGTATTGAACCACCAATCCCTGCCGCCGTTATAAGAAAAGGTTAATGCTACTCTTTTTTACTAGCTGAGCTACGGGTGTATTGTTTAACGTTGCACTTTAAAATCTTTTGCTTCAAAGCGGACGCTATCTTAATGGGGATAGGCTGTTGCATGCAAGCAAAAAAAACATTTATATGTCTAAATGGTGATTTGCTGTGCAACTTGATTCAAGCTTAAGCAATGTGAGTCGCTTAAACTTCAAAAAATCAATTAGATTCGCCAATCTGTTGAAACTCAAATCCTTTCTTTTGAATGTATTTCAATCTAATAGCAAACAAAATTGCTGCCGAAGTTAAGCCAGCAATTAATCCAATCCAAAATCCGTGTGCGCCCATAGGTTCAAAAATAAAATTGGTATAACCTAAAATGTAACCTGTAGTAATACCAATCACCCAATATGAAAACAAGGTGATATAGAAAGCACTTCGAGTATCTTTATAACCACGTAATGCTCCAGCGGCGACTACTTGAATTGAATCTGATATCTGATAAAACGCAGCTAACATCATTAAACTACCAGCCAAAGCGACCACTTCAGGGTTATCGTTATACAACAAGGCGATTTGATGCTTAAAGGTGACGGTTAATAGGGCGGTAAAAATGGCTAGGGTGAATGATAACCATAAACCCACTTTTGCGACTAAAGCCGATATTTCTGGTTGCCCACGGCCAAGGTAATAACCAATTCGTATCGAGACAGCAATACCTATAGATAGTGGCAGCATAAAGACAATTGACGAGAAGTTAAGGGCAATCTGATGGCTTGCAACAACATTAGCGCCTAATGGAGCTAAAAATAACGCGATAATAGCAAACAGGCTGACCTCAAAAAATAATGCCATCGCAATTGGCATACCCAATTTAGTCATAGACCACATACTGGCTAAATGAGGACGGTAAAAATGCTTAAATGGCGCGAGCTGTTTAAATGTTTTATCAACTAACATGTAAATAATCATCGCAACTAACATGGCCCAAAAGACTAATGCAGTTGCAACACCACAACCAGCACCGCCCATTGCAGGAATACCAAAACCACCATAAATAAACACGTAATTAGCGGGTATATTGACTGCTAACCCAATGAAGCCTATCACCATTGTCGGCATGGTATAAGAAATCCCCTCACTGCAACCGCGTAATACTTGATACAACACGAAGGCTGGGGCACCCCACAAAATGGCATCTATGTAACCTACTGTTAATAAATGCAGTTTTGGCTCTAAATGCATAAAGTCGAGCAAATATGTTGAAGATGCGAGAAATAACATCACCCCAATACCACCTATTATGGCAATATAGCCCGCCTGAAAAATGAGTGATGGAATGATTTGTTGATTATTAGCCCCATGATGCTGTGAAAATACAGGGGTAAAGGACATTAACAAGCCTTGAACAAATAAGATTGCAGGTAACCACAGACTGGTGCCAACAGCAACGGCAGCCATATCTACTGCACTCACTCTACCAGCCATCACTGTGTCAATAAAACCCATCATGGTTTGAGTCACTTGAGCTATCAGCACAGGAAGCGCTAATTTTATCAAGCGTGAAATTTGAAAACCTGTATTATTCATTAAAAAACCTATAACGGAACGAGAGAATTATGTTTACTGGTATAGTTCAAGCCACTTGTGAAGTGGTATCGATTAACAATGCTGCAGGTCTTAAAACCTTTGAAGTTGCAATGACACCACCGTTAACCCAAGGATTAGTGACAGGTGCTAGCGTAGCTAATAATGGGGTTTGCCTTACCGTAACCAAGATACTAAATGATAAGGTTTTTTTTGATGTAATGGAAGAAACATTAGCCGTAACTAACCTAGGTAATACCAGTGTCGGTGACATGGTTAATATTGAGCGCTCGTTAACGTTTGGAACTGAGATCGGTGGGCATATTTTATCTGGCCATGTACATACTCTGGCCACGGTTAAGGCTGTCAGTAACACCGACGAGCATTACAATATTGAATTACAGGTTGACTCACAATGGATGAACTACATCTTTTATAAAGGATTTGTGGGAATAAACGGTTGTAGCTTAACGGTAGGTAAAGTCAGTGACAGTGGTTTTGTACTGCATTTAATTCCAGAAACCTTAAAGTTAACTAATTTGAATCATTATAACGTTGGCGACAAGATTAATATCGAAATAGACAGTCAAACACAGGTTATTGTTGATACTGTGGAGCGAATTCTTGCTAAAAAGCAACTCGCTTAATCACCCAACATAATCACCCAACATAATCACCTAAAATAATTATCTATATTAACTTGCCTGCTTTGAAGATTAAGCAGGCGAGCTAGGCATTAATAAATTTGTTCATCGTCAGAATCGATATGAAGTTCAATTGTTCGGCGGTTATCATCTAGGTGCATTCGAATGTGTATTGGATTACAACAAATACGGCAGTCGTCGTAATATTCTTGATCTCCAGAACTTGCATCTAAAGTGACATATTGATGATGCCCGCAATGCGGGCAACAAATGGCACGCGAAAGTAATCTCATTGCTAGTA
The DNA here is from genome assembly GCF_014163715.1 of Shewanella sp. SR44-4. Taxonomy (NCBI): domain Bacteria; kingdom Pseudomonadati; phylum Pseudomonadota; class Gammaproteobacteria; order Alteromonadales; family Shewanellaceae; genus Shewanella; species Shewanella sp. SR44-4. Next base: position 44,383 of record NZ_JACJDU010000027.1, read on the forward strand.
CTCCTCACTGACTCATTTCAGTAAGTATAGTGAGCATTTTATATTTTGGGTCATCCCTAAGCATGATTTAGATACAAATCAATATTATTCACTCACAACTAAGATTAAAATCTATTTTTACGTTTTTTAGTTATGAATCAGGGTTTAATGCAATCAATATAGTTAATCGTCACTAAATAGTCATCTTTAAAACAACAAACACCCTCTAAGGCAAGACACAATAAAGGTGGGCTAAAGTCATATTCACTGCTGACCAATACAGTTATCTTAACCAATGAATGTTGTTGAATACCTCATATATTGCAGTTATTCATCGCACCATGGTTGCGCAATAATCCGCTTATCACATAGAATAGAGACTTGCGTTTTTGGGTAACTAAGACTCCTGTACTGTCTTGATTTCATTAACGTGCTCTCGTTCAAAAAGAACATACTTAATTACCATGTGGCCCTACGTGTGGGTCACCACTGGAAAAGGAATTTTTAATGCCTATTATTACATTGCCTGATGGCAGCAAACGTGAGTTTGCCAATCCTGTATCGACTCTTGATGTTGCATTAGACATCGGCCCTGGTTTAGCAAAAGCGTGTATTGCTGGCCGCGTAAACGGTGAATTAAAAGATGCAACTGACTTAATCACTGCAGACTCAGAGTTAGCTATCATCACGGCCAAAGACGAAGAGGGTGTTGAAATCCTTCGCCATTCTTGTGCGCATTTATTAGGTCACGCGATCAAACAAATGTGGCCTGAAACCAAAATGGCAATCGGCCCGGTTATCGACAACGGATTTTATTACGACATCGACTTAGATCATAAGCTGACGCATGAAGATATAGAAGCCTTAGAAAAGCGTATGCTTTCGTTAGCTAAAACTAACTACGATGTGGTTAAAAAAGTTGTATCTTGGCAAGACGCTCGTGATGCTTTTAGCGAACGCGGTGAAGAATACAAAATAGCTATTTTAGATGAAAACATCAGTAAAGACGCAACACCAGCGCTTTATCACCACGAAGAATACATCGACATGTGTCGTGGTCCACATGTGCCAAACATGCGTTTTTGTCAAAACTTTAAGTTAATGAGCATTGCTGGTGCGTATTGGCGTGGTAACTCTGATAACAAAATGCTGCAACGTATATACGGCACAGCATGGGCTGACAAAAAAGCCCTTAAAACGCATTTAGTGCGTTTAGAAGAAGCTGCTAAGCGTGATCATCGTAAAATTGGTAAGCAACTAGATTTGTACCATATGCAAGAAGAAGCGCCAGGAATGGTGTTTTGGCATAACGATGGTTGGAGCATATTTTTAGAACTTGAGAAATTCATTCGTCAAAAGTTAGGTCAATACACTTATCAAGAAGTGAAAGGCCCTTTAATGATGGACCGAGTTTTATGGGAACGTTCTGGCCACTGGGATAAATACGCAGAAGCCATGTTCACCACTAACAGCGAAAACCGTGAATACGCGATTAAGCCAATGAACTGTCCAGGTCATGTACAGATTTTCAACCAAGGGTTAAAATCTTATCGCGACTTACCATTACGTATGGCAGAGTTTGGTTGTTGTCATCGTAACGAACCATCAGGTTCACTTCATGGTCTTATGCGTGTACGTGGCTTTACTCAAGACGACGCTCATGTTTTTTGTACTGATGATCAAGTACAAGATGAAGTCAGTGCATGTATCCAAATGGTATACGACACATACGCTACATTTGGTTTCGATAATATCGTGGTTAAACTGTCAACTCGCCCTGAAAAGCGTATTGGTGATGACGATATGTGGGACCGAGCTGAAGACGCTTTAAAGCAAGCTCTTGCCAATAATAATATTAAATATGAAATATTACCGGGTGAAGGCGCTTTTTATGGTCCAAAAATCGAATTTACTTTGCATGACTGTTTAGATCGTGCATGGCAATGTGGTACAGTACAACTCGATTATGCATTACCGACTCGTTTGGGTGCCACTTATGTCGCAGAAGACAACAGTCGCCAGACGCCAGTAATGATCCATCGTGCTATTTTAGGTTCTTTAGAACGTTTCATAGGTATATTGATAGAAGAATACGCAGGTAAATTTCCAACATGGCTTGCTCCAATGCAAGTTGTTGTAATGAACATTACCGATAAACAAGCTGATTATGTTGAAGAAATCGTTAAATTCTTCAAAGAACAGGGTATTCGAGCATCTTTTGACTTGAGGAATGAGAAAATAGGCTTTAAAATACGCGAACACACCCTAAGACGTGTGCCTTATTTATTGGTCGTTGGTGATCAAGAAATGGAAAATAAGGAAGTAGCGGTGCGTACGCGTGACGGTATCGATTTAGGCAAGTTAAAACTAGAAGATTTCGCCGCGATGATACGTCAACAGATTTCGCTCCGTAGTCTCAAATTGTTGGAGGAATAGGTCATAAAGATCAAAAGAACAGCAGGGCGACAGCCAGCCCCTAATAGAATCAATGATGAAATCACTGGTGTACCTGAAGTCCGTTTATCAGGTTTAGATGGTGAGCCAATTGGTATATTAAGTATAAAAGAAGCTCAGAACGTTGCAGATGAAGCCGGAGTTGATCTTGTAGAGATCAGTCCCAATGCTGAGCCACCTGTCTGTCGCATAATGGACTACGGTAAGTTCCTTTTTGATAAAGCGAAAGCTCAAAAAGAACAAAAGAAGAAGCAGAAACAGGTCCAGGTTAAGGAAATTAAATTCCGTCCTGGCACTGATGAAAACGACTATCAGGTAAAACTACGCAACCTGATTCGTTTTCTAGAAGATGGTGACAAAGCGAAAATTACGCTGCGTTTCCGTGGTCGCGAAATGGCACACCAAAACCTAGGTATGGATCTTTTGAACCGTATCAAGGCTGATTTGGAAGAGTATGCGGTTGTTGAATCTTTCCCGAAAATGGAAGGTCGACAAGCAATTATGGTGCTAGCACCTAAAAAGAAATAGTAGGGCAACCCTAAAGTAGCAAAAGTCTCTTGAGGCTTTTGCTCGCCTTACGTTTATTAACGTCCCAATGCGGAGTTTTAGAAATGCCTAAAATGAAAACAGACAAGGGTGTAGCGAAGCGTTTTAAGAAAACCGCTAATGGTTTCAAGCGCAAGCAAGCACACTTACGTCACATTTTGACCAAGAAAAGCACTAAGCGTAAGCGTCACTTACGTGCTAAATGTTTAGTTGCTAAATCTGACGTTCCAGCAATCGCGCGTCAACTACCATACGCTTAATTTAGGAGTTTAGAAAATGCCAAGAGTTAAGCGTGGTGTAACCGCACGTGCTCGTCACAAGAAAGTTTTAAAATTAGCTAAAGGTTATTATGGCGCTCGTAGCCGTACTTACCGTGTTGCTGTTCAGGCAGTAACTAAAGCTGGTCAATATGCTTACCGTGACCGTCGTCAGAAAAAACGTCAATTCCGTCAGTTATGGATTGCACGTATTAATGCAGCGTCTCGTCAAAATGGTCTGTCTTACAGCCGTTTCATTAACGGCTTGAAAAAGGCGTCTATTGAAATCGATCGTAAGATTTTGGCTGACATCGCTGTTTTCGACAAAGTTGTTTTTGCAACTTTAGTTGAAAAAGCAAAAGAAGCGTTAACTAAGTAATTAGTTTAGTCGCTTTAAAAAGAGGAACCTTCGGGTTCCTTTTTTTATATCCGTTAAACGACAAGATGGACTTAATAAAGTCCTCGCAATTCTATAACTGTTTTTTTGTAATGTAATATTAACTACAGAAAAAGATATTATCTGATAGTCATCCATATCATATCGAAACTTTCATTTTACTATCTTCTGACAGAAGTAACGCTAAATCACTTAGCTATTAAAAATGAATCTAAAGTTACTCACCAAATAAAAAGCAATTAGCAGTCAGAGTAGTGTTCCCTGTTCTGGTGGGGAGATAATACTAATGGCAGGAAGTGACTGGATAACTAACGAAATAACCATTATCGTGTACATAAATTTGAGGAATGTTCACTTTATTATAAAATTATCTCAACTATTAAAAATCTCACTACTCACTGTCGGCATACAATGGTATAACTAAACAAAATTAGTCTCTTCACCTCACTTAGGATAGTTGTAATGATCTTTTCTCAAGTCACGCTTGCGCCAGCAGACCCGATCTTAGGCTTAACAGATGCTTTCAAAGCAGATACTCGCTCACACAAAGTCAACTTAGGTGTCGGCATTTATAAAGATGAAGCAGGGCAAACGCCGATATTATCTTCTGTAAAAAAAGCTGAAGCTATTTTACTTGAAACCGAAAAGACCAAGAATTACCTCGGTATTGAAGGTGTACAAGCTTACAATCAAGTGGTTCAAGAATTACTCTTTGGGCCTGAGAGCCAAATTATATCGGATAAACGAGCTGTAACAGCTCAAGCACCCGGTGGAACTGGGGCATTACGGGTAGCATCAGAGTTTCTAGTCCGAAATACCAAATCAACAACCATTTGGGTTAGTAATCCTACTTGGGCTAATCACCAGAATATTTTTGAAACCGCAGGATTAACCGTTAAAGAATACCGTTATTACAAAGCTGAAACACACGATATGGATTTCGATTCAATGTTAGTTGATTTAGCCAATGCGGATGCCGGTGATGTGGTTTTACTTCATGGTTGCTGTCATAACCCAACGGGTATCGATTTATCGATTGAACAATGGACACTCGTCGCCAAGGTTTGTTTAGAAAAATCATTGTTACCGTTATTTGATTTTGCTTACCAAGGTTTTGGTGCTGGTCTAGATGAAGATGCACAAGGTCTACGTACAGTTGCTGCTGTAGTACCAGAGTTATTAATTGCAAACTCTTTTTCTAAAAACTTCGGTTTATATAACGAACGCGTCGGTGCGGTAACCATCGTTGCTGAAAATCAAGATGATGCAGTAAAAAGCTTTAGCCAAATTAAAAAAACTATCCGCGCAAATTATTCTAATCCTCCGGCACATGGCGGATTGATTGTAAGTACCATTTTAGCGGATGCTGCACTGCGCCAAGAATGGGAAATAGAATTGACGCTAATGCGTGAACGCATTGCTGAAATGCGCAGTTTATTTGTCGAAAGTCTAAAAGCTGAAGGTGTCGAACAAGATTTCAGCTTCATCTCTCGTCAAAACGGTATGTTTAGTTTTTCTGGTCTGAACAAAAGCCAAGTTGCTCGTTTAAAAGATGAGTTCGCTATTTACATTGTCGGTTCTGGTCGTATTAGTGTGGCAGGGTTAACGAAAAATAATATCCCAGCGGTGTGTAAAGCCATAGCTCAAGTGATTTAGTCTTAGCTATTGGGATATAAAAATGGCTGCATTATGCAGCCATTTTTGTGTTGACCATTTCAATTTTCATATTTCACAAAGTTGCACGTTAGCCAAATGTTTAACTCCATCAAATCACTTCTGCGAGCAGTATGCTCCATCAACAGAATTCATAACGAATATTAAACACTATGAGCTTCGATATGACTATAGGCCAATATCGATAAGTTTTATGTCATATTGCAATGACGGTATTCAGCCAAATCAATCGGCTTAAGGTGTAAGTCACAAACTTGGCTAATCGCTTCTGCTAATGCTGTTTTGTCATGTAACCCTGGATGATGTTGGCTGATTAATGGAAAGTGATTAAAACGAACACCATTAATGTTGGAATGAGACAACTTAATTTCATTTCCATGTTGAATAACATCAGCAATCACTTCTTTGCCTATTACCTGGTTAAACCAAGCAATTTTATCTTCAATACTAAACGTGCTTGCAGGTGAATACTCAGCGGTTAAATTATCAATTAACATAACATGTGCGTTCGACTCACGAATGCTCTTGGCTATTTGTGGCAGCAATAAAGGTGGCAGTATACTGGTTAAAAAACTCCCTGGGCCGATAATAATTAAATCAGCATTTGCTAGTGCACTACAAGCCTCTAATGTCGCTTCAACTTCAGGTTCTAATGATAATGCAATCGGCGCTTCCTTCATGCCATCGACATTAAGTTCACCAAACACTTTATTACCACAGTGGGTAAGTGCCACAAGATGAGTAGAAGCTTCCGACATTGGAATAATTTGTGTCTCAATTTTAAGTAAGCCACGAATTAAATTAACCGCTTCAAGTGGTCTTACACAAAGTTGATCAAGTGCGTGTAATACTACGTTACCTAAATTATGTCCCGAAAGTTCATTGTCACCCGTAAAACGATGATCAAATAACATTGAACCTAACGATGGACGATGTGCAAGATGGGAAAGACAATTACGTAAATCCCCCCAAGCAATAGTTTGTTGATCTTGCCTAAGCCTACCAGTAGAACCACCATTATCAGTCGTTGCAACAATTCCCGTTAATCTCGGACCTAAAAAAGATAATGAGGCAAGAATTCTGCCTAATCCATGTCCGCCACCGATGGCTACCACATGATGATAATTATTGAACTTTTGATTCAACATAATGTGTTCTCAAATCCTTGAGTTGTTGAATAAGACGATTCACAATCATAAATGACTGCCCCGTAAACACGTATAATGATTTTAACTGGATATAGTCATGAAAGTGTAATTAATTTTAGTTTTTGTAGACGCTGACTTAACGTATCGTGATCAATAACGGATAAGCACAGACTCTACAAAAGTGGTTTACTGTATCCTATCGTTTATTAAGGTTATAATTAGCGGGATTTATAAGTTGAAATGAATTTTTGATAAGGCAGGTACTGTTGAAGATAGGCAATGTGGGTCAAGTGACTTTTGCGTTAGGCTTAGCCGTTGTTGCTTTGTTGGCGATGCGACTCTTTATTTTTCCTAATACTAGCCAGATATCTGTAGCACCTGGTGAACGTCAGCTGAATAATATTGATCTAGGTAAGGTGCCGTTATTTGCTGAAATAGAAGATATTGCCACTAAAAAGCAAATATTTTTTGATTTTTTACGTCCGGCCATTGAAGCACAAAATCAGATTATTATTCACGATCGTCAATTTTTACTGGCTGTTATTGAGCAAATTGATAATGGCTTAGGACTAAGTGAAAATGATAGTGATAGGCTAACAACCATTCTTGAAAAATATCAATATGATGTTAAAGCAATTACTCGCATAACCTTAATGCCATTATTAAAGCGTATCGATATTATTCCGGTTGATATGGTATTAGTTCAAGCTGCCAATGAAAGCGGTTGGGGCAGTTCACGTTTTGCTGTCGACGGGTTTAACTTCTTTGGTCAATGGTGTTTTATTGAAGGCTGTGGTTTAGTGCCATTAGCGCGAGCTGATGGAAAAATTCATGAGGTTGCAGTATTTGATTCACCCAAAGATTCCATTATTGCTTACATGATCAATTTAAACACCAATTCCGCGTATCGTTTATTTCGTTCTATTCGTGCCGATTTACGGGCTCAAAAAGTTAAACCAACAGCCGAGAAATTGGTTTATGGGTTAATGAATTATTCAGAACGAAAAGATGAGTACATTGATGAACTCCTCGAAATGCTTAAACACAATAAGCCATATTTACAAGGGAACAAAGCTAATGCGTAATCGTACGCTACTTAACGGATTTATTTTTATATCGACTATTTTTATAGTGAATAGCAGTTTTGCTGAAACGGTTTCTTTAGAGTACAACGGCTTTTATGATCGATTAAAGCAAGTGAATAAGCAAAACTATCCTTTAGTTGAGCTAGCCTTTAGTGTTCCTATCACACCTGATTGCATCATAGTGTCAGGCAGTATTACCACTGAAAAAGAACAGTTCCCGTTAACATATACTAAACAACAACGTTTATTTATTCCTTACGATCCACAGCTGAAATCAGACCGCGGCTTAGTCAATATTAATGTGGTGGGTGATGCAGCACAGTGTGGGATTGCCATGCAAGTTCGCGCTAAAGAAACTAAACAACATTTTACTCAAACAGAACTATTAGCATTAACCGATGACATGAATAAATTACTTGATGGATTACAAGGTTTTCCAATGAAGTATTTTAGAAAACCGATTAATGGACTCACGTTTGAGTTTGCTGAAATACAAGCAGATGGCATAACAGTTAAGGTTGTTGTTGATAATGTAGAATCAATAGCTGACGAAAAATACACTTTAACACTCGAACAAATCAATCAGATAAAAAACATTTCATTTACCCACAAACCCAGTGTTGTGAGTCCTCTCGTAACCCAGTAATCTGAACTCAGGATAAATAATAAAAGAAAGGCGTTGATATCAACGCCTTTTTTTTATCTATTAACAGCTAGTCTATTTATTATGGCTTAAATGTCGCCACCACATCGATTCGATTACTAATGTCTAAATTGATGTGACCATTATTACTGATATCGACAAAATCAAAAGCAGGTAAGTCGGCATCAGCTACGTCACCAGTATTTACGGCATCTGGGTTACGCTTTAATGATTTAAAATCAAAATGTTCGCGATCAACACCTTGTGATGGTGAGGTATTTTGCATTGCAGTAAAAATAGTTTCAATACGCCCAGGATGTTGCTTATCCCACATTTGTAACATGTCTTTAACTGCGCCACGTTTTAAATTTTCTTGTGAGCCACATAAGTTACAAGGAATGATAGGAAATGATTTTAGGGTCGAATATTCTTCAATATCTTTCTCACGGCAATAGGCCAATGGACGAATGACCATATTGGCACCGTCATCAGACAATAGTTTAGGCGGCATGGCTTTTTGTTTGCCAGCATAAAACATATTCAAAAACATGGTTTCAATAATATCGTCGCGATGATGACCTAAAGCAATTTTTGTGGCGCCAATATGTTGGGCAAATCCATAAAGAGTACCACGACGTAAACGAGAGCAAAGTGAACATGTCGTTTTGCCTTCAGGTATCTTTTCTTTAACGATAGAGTAGGTATCTTTTTCGAGAATATGATAAGCCACGCCTAACTTATCTAAGTAAGCAGGCAACACATGCTCAGGAAAACCTGGTTGCTTTTGGTCTAGGTTAACGGCCACAATTTCAAATTTGATAGGGGCACGTTGTTGAAGGGTTAATAAAATATCCAGCATGGTGTAGCTGTCTTTGCCGCCGGAAAGGCAACACATAACACGATCACCATCTTCGATCATATTGTAGTCTGCAATGGCTGAACCGACTTCATGTCGTAGACGCTTTTGCAGTTTATTCATACGAGTAATATTTTGTTTAGCGATTGTATCAACTTCAGACATAAAAAATGCGCCCAGTAACCAAGTGTTTCAGGGCGCGTATTATTCCAGTATTCGAGGTCAGGGTAAAGTAGTTAACCTATTCTATTGGAGACTAATCTTCTAAAGGTGATTTATATCCATCAGGTTTAATCGCTAACAAATCGCAATTAATGCTGTCGATGACATGTTCAGCAGTATTACCAATTAATGCCGCTGAAAAACCAGTACGACCAACTGTACCAAGGACCACTAATTCGGCATCTAATTTAGCAGCCATTTCTGGAATCACATCTTCAGGCAAACCTTCTTCAACATGGCAATTTTCAAGCGGAATATTATAGGCTTGAGCTAAATACTGTACTCGTTGCTCATGTTGCATCCGCACTGTGTTGTTATACACATTGGCATCAAAGTCGGGCAGTTCAATGGCCAAATTTACTGGCGTACCAGGGTAACCATTGACTAAATGAACACTAGCAGAGAATTTTTTGGCTAGATCGAGTGCATGATTAATGATTTTGCCATTAAGCGTTTGATGATCTTCATCTTCACTTACCACATTAACCGCACAAACAATTTTTCCAGCCACTGGCCAATCGTGTTCTTTGACTAATAAAACAGGAACCGGAGATTTACGCATTAAATGCCAATCTGTAGGTGTAAAAATTACAGCTTTTAATTTGTCGTGTACGTGGGTGCTTTTAACAATTAAATCATAATTGCCTTTCATCGCATGATTAATCACACTTTCGAAAGGGCGGTTATGCCACACAACTTCGGTATTAATTTTTATATTGAATTTACTAAAACCATCTATGGCATTTTCTAACCAAGCGACACGTTGATCAATAACACCTTGGCGCATCGCTTCACGTTCTTGACTGGACAAAATTGAAGTCATTTCATATGAGAAGTCAAAAATGGATAAAAATGCAGTTATCTCTGCCTGACTTTTTGACGCTAATTCAACAGCACGTGCCAATGCGGGTTGATGATCCGTTGTAGGATTAATCACCACTAATATCTTTTTATAATCCTTCATATAACCTCCAAAGCTGTTGAGTTCTTATTTACATTACCTATTGATAGTATTACCGTTTGCTAATAAATAAACTTTGAGATAGATCATATATATCAAATTTAAGTGGCGATGCGAGCATTTCCAGCAAGGGTACTTAACGATGAGTGATCGATAATAGAAATATACTTACCCTTAACCTCAATTAAACCAGACTTTTGAAACCGACCTAATAAACGGCTAATTGTCTCAACTGTTAAGCCTAAATAGTTGCCGATATCACCACGAGTCATTGTCAGACGAAATTCATGAGGCGAGAAACCTCTATTACCAAAGCGATTAGCGAGGTTATTGATAAATGCGGCTAAACGTTCTTCAGCATTTTTCTTTGAAAGCAATAGGATCATCTCTTGATCACTCATAATTTCATTGCTCATTAAACGCATAATTTGCTGGCGTAGCTTAGGCATAGATCCAGATAAATCATCTAAAGTTTCATAGGGGATTTCACAGACCATTGAGGTTTCTAAGGCTTGGGCGAAGCTTTGATGACGTTGTGCATGAATACCATCAAAACCAATGACGTCACCGGCCAAATGGAATCCAGTAATTTGCTCATCACCTTGCTCAGTAATGGTATAACTTTTGATTGTACCGGAGCGAATTGCATACAATGACTTAAGCACGTCACCGGACTTGAAGATAAGGTCACCTTTTTGAATGGGTTTTTTACGTTCAATAATACTGTCGAGTTTATCAAGCTCATCATTGTTTAACGTAAAAGGGATACACAGGGCTTCCATACTGCAGTCGTGACAATGAATGGCGCAACCGGTAGTAGATGGACGTCGAGCTTTAATCAAATCTGAAGGCATACCCAATCTCAATTTATGAAGACGTTACTATGTTATACCATTCTGCATTAATAAGGTACTCTTCAACATCAGAGTCGCACTTACTATATGAAGAGAATGGACGCTGCAATCATGGCATTTTAAAACACAGTTGTAACTCACTTCGTTTCAACACACTGTAGATACCAAAGTTTGTCAGTAAAATGTATTTAAAAATGATTCTACATACTTAACAGCTTAACTTATAACCATTGATTTTAAACATAAAAATCTTTAGATCAATATCTGTGAAGCCGCTTAAAAATAGCCTATAGCTTAACGACAATAAATACATATTTGACCGTTATAAACTAGTTTAGTTGATTAAAAGCGATGTAAAGCGTTTGCAATCCAAATAACACTAAAAGCCCGCCACTGAATAATCTTACTGCCCGTTTTTGTACCCATTGAGCCAAGGTTTTAGCGGCTAATCCTGCAGCGAATAGAGCAGGTAAAGTCCCTAAACCAAACGCAAACATAATTAAGCCACCTTGTAATGCACTACCAGATGCAACTGACCAAGTTAATGTACTGTACACAAGGCCGCAAGGGAGCCAACCCCATACCATACCAGCCATAACAGCTTGCAATGGATGAGTAATAGGTATGAATTTACGCGTCAGTGGTTGTAAATATCGCCACAATATTTTGCCGACTTTTTCAATATGAACAATACCAAACCATATCTGAGCAATATAAAGCCCGGTAAGAATCATCATGGTGCCAGCAACAATTCGCAAAAAAATTAAATAACTATCAACATCAAATAAATGACCAAGGGCTGACACACTGCCACCGACAATGGCCCCAGCCACAGAGTAACTAAAGATACGTCCAAAATTGTAGCCAAACAAAAATGTGAGTTGAGTGCCTAAGCGGGTCTGGCCATTGGTGGGTATATTGGCTGAAAAAGCGCCAATTAATCCACCGCACATGCCAAAACAATGTGCAGCGCCCATTAACCCCACGATAAACGCGCCACCAACATTATATTCAATCACTGGGTTTACTCTGGTTTAGTGTGAGTAGTAGATGAAGCAGCAGAACCAACTGTATTTTGTTGGGCAACATCGGTAGTAGCAGAACGGTTAATTGGAAAATCATTAATTACAGAGCTGTCATTAGAAGAGTCTGCTTTAGCACTGCTGTTTTTGTTCATGCTGTTTTCGTCTTCATCGAATAAAATAGACACGCTTTGTCTATCTAAATCATCAAATTGCTCAGACTTTACTGCCCAAAAGAAAATAGAGACTGCTATCAATACAAACAACATAGCAATAGGTATTAATACGTAAATGATACTCATAACTTTATCCTAAGAAGGCGTAAGCTGTTGCTCACCACAATAAGTGAACTGACAGACATGCCAATCGCAGCAATATAAGGAGCAACATGCCCAGTAACTGCCAATGGCAAAATAATCATGTTATAAGCAAAAGCCCATAACAAATTTTGATGAATTATTCGCTGGGCTTGCTTAGCGACAAAGATAGCATCATTAAAACGTGATAAGTGATCGCCCAGTAAAATTAAGTCGGCACTGTTTTTAGCAATAGCACTGCCGCTTCCCATAGCAACAGACAAGTTTGCTCCGGCGAGCACTGGCGCGTCATTAATACCATCGCCAAACATAGCCACATTAGCCTGTTGTTGTAATTGATTCACTAACGCTAACTTATCTTGCGGCGATAAACCTGAATGCACATCAGAAATACCAAGTTTACTTGCTAAAAACTCAACATGACCCGAATTATCGCCACTGGCAATACTGAGTGTTATGTTAGCCGCCTTTAAGACATTTACGGTGGCTAAACTGTCGACTCTTAGCTCATCTAGCATTTCAATTTTAGCGACCAAATTATTATCGATGGAAAGATAAATCCACTGACTTTCTATTGCCTTCGAAGCCGCTATATTTGCCTCTGGGGTAACAAATTGTACCGTACCAATACAAACTTGCTGTTGGCCGATACTGGCCCGAATACCCAATCCAATATGATGGTCAACATTTTCAACAAAGTGTTTATTATCAAAAAAGGGCTTAAATGCTAATGCGATGGGGTGTAAAGAGCCTTGTTCAATTGCAGCAGCCATTGATAGGACTTGCTCTGAAGAATATTTGCCAAAGGTTTGTACTTCACCAATCGATAAATGGCCACAGGTTAAGGTTCCCGTTTTATCAAACACCACATGATTAATTTTAGTCAGTTTTTCGAAAACTCCGGCCTTGCGCGGAATCACACCTAACTTGGTAAAAATAGCCGTCGCACATGTCACTGCTGTCGGCGTAGCAAGGGCGAGGGCACATGGACAAGTGGCAACTAATACCGACAAGGTGATCCAAAAGGCATCATCAGGAGAAATAAATAACCAAACACAATAAGTTATTGCTGCTATCGATAATATGGTCGCGGAAAAGTATCGAGCTAAACGGTCGGCCACCAAAGCGATGGCAGGTTTGTTGTTTGATGCAAGTTCTTGTAAACGAATAATTTCAGCCACTAGCTGATCTTGACCTAACGCAGTGACTTTAACCTCAAGAGGTTGTTCTACATTAATGGTTCCAGCATACACAGTATCTGATACCTGTTTGCCTATTGGCATTTGTTCACCGGTTAACATCGCTTCATTGACACTTGATAGGCCTGCAACCACCTCGGCATCTGCTGCAATCACCTCACCAGGTTTGACCAAAATAATATCGCCAATGACTAGCTGTTTAGCAGCGATCTCTGTAATTTCGCCGTCACGGTATAAATGTGCGGTCAAAGGGACCAGTTTATGTAAATTACTCGAACTGACGGAGGCTTTTTGTCTGGCTGTTTGTTCAAAATAACGGCCAAGTAATAAGAAGAAGGTAAACATGGATACTGATTCAAAATACACTTCGCCATTGGCCTGAATTGTCGCGACACAGCTGGCTACATAAGCACCTAAAATCGCGATGGAGACAGAGACATCCATATTAAGCTTGCCACTTAATAGACTACGAAGCGCACTGAAATAAAAGGGTTGCGCAGAATACAATACCACTGGAGTAGCAAAAATTAAGCTAACCCAGCGAAAATAATCCCGAAACTCAACATCTAGGTCGGTAAAGTATCCAGTGTATAAGGCGAGGGCAAACATCATCACCTGCATGGTGGCAAAACCTGCAAGACCTAGGCGGAGTAAAAATTTACGACTGTCTGCTTTTGATTGTTTTTCTTGCTCATCAACTTGGTAGGGTGCCGCTTGATAGCCAATTTTACTGATAATCTGCAAAATTTCGCTGAGCTGAATAATTTGACTATCCCAACTCACTAACGCGCGTTGTGTGGTTGAGTTAACCAACACATTAGTGACTCCAGCAATAGGTTTGAGTTTATGTTCAATTAACCACGCACAAGCAGCGCAGGTAATACCGTCGATAGACAAAGAGGTTGAATCAATAGCACCTTGTTTATGAACAAAGTCTTGTTGAACTTCAGGTAAATCATAAGCACTGTACTGCGATAATTGCTCAGGGATCAAAGCAGTTTGACGATTGCCTGGCTCACTACGAAATTGATAATAGCTGCTTAAGCCAGCATCCATAATCGCTTGTGAAACCGCCTGACAACCTGGGCAACACATAGGTTGTGGTTGCCCATTAATCACGGTTGCAAACTGTTCACCCGTTAGCACCGGCTCATTGCAATGAAAGCAAGATGTCATCTATTTATACCAGCTTAATTAAATATGTCATCATTCAAAGACTTAATGGATTTACTATTAATTTAACCAATATTCAACGTCATCTTTAATATCAATACGTTGTTGTATACGCCATTTAGCATCATAGCCTTCTATGCGCACTTCCCAGGGGCCGGTAATCGCAGCATCTAATGGGATGTGATAAACATAATTAGCATCGGCAGTTGCATTAAGGCTGAAATCTTTTTCTTCAATCGTTGGATGATAAAACTGAACATTCAATGCCGCACGATATTCAGGACCGCCTTGTTGAGTAATTTTTAATTCTTGATCGGCAACGGTAACTAAAAATTTCATCCCAATCTGTTGAGCGTACTTTATCTTACGCAAATCCATGTTAATGGCTTTGCCTTGTTTATAATAATCTTCAGCAACTAATGAGTCAGAATTATCTAAAGCAATCTTTAATGTAGTTAAACTAGCGATAACCGCACACATTGGCAAAATGATTAAAAACCAAGGCCAAAACTGCTTATACCAAGGGAGTTGATCCGACATAATTCGTCCTAAAATGGTGGTAATAATTCGGGGGCTATTTTACCCCTTAATGGCTTAATAATCACTTAAAAAAAAGGCCTCGATAATATCGAGGCCTAGATGTTACTTATAAGTAACTATTTGTTTGATAAGCTATAAACATAAGCTGTAATGACATGGACTTTCTCTTCACCAAGAATGTCTTTCCATGCTGGCATAACACCTGCACGGCCATTAATGATAGATTCAGCAATCACACCACGGCTGCCGCCGTATAACCAAACATTATCAGTCAGGTTAGGCGAACCCATGAACTTGTTACCTTTTGCATCCATACCATGGCATGCAAAACAACCTTTCATAAATGAACCTTGACCTTGAGCAGCTAACGCTTCGTCATGTTCGCCACCAGATAGTTTTATCACGTATTCAGCTAGACCTTTAATCTCGCTGTCTTCGATTGGTAAACCACCTTTTGGAGGCATCATGCCGTTACGACCGTTCATCAGAGTAGTTTTAATAGTGGCTAAATCACCACCATATAACCAATCGTCATCGGTAAGGTTAGGGAAGCCTTTAGAACCGCGAGCGTCAGAGCCATGGCACTGTGAGCAGTTTTGTAAAAACAAACGTCCGCCCACCTTCAATGCTTCAGGATCCTTCACTAACTCTTCTAACGGTGTCGCTAAATAAGCCGCAAAAATTGGACCGTATTTTTCATCAGCGTGTGCCACTTCGCGGTCATACTGAGATAAACGGTTTTCCGATTTTGCTGCTTCAAGCGCTGCAGCTGAGTCAGCTTTAATGCCATTTTCAGTACCAATACTTTGGTTTGAACTTGTCCAACCAAACAGACCTTTGTAGTTACCTAGGCCTGGATATAGAGCTAAATAGATCACACCGAATACGATGGTTAAATAGAACATGTACGCCCACCACTTTGGTAGTGGGTTGTTCAGTTCTTCAATACCATCAAAACTGTGGCCCATTGATTTACCTTCTTCTACACCGGTGTAATTATTATTAACCAGTTTAAGAAGGATAAAACAACCAGCAATGACCACAATCGTCAGTACAGAAATCCAAATGCTCCAGAAGTTACTCATAATCATTACTTCTGATCTCCCGAGTCTTTTGACATTTTTGCAAGTTCATCTTCTGTAAACACCAAGTTAGCCGCTTCGTCAAATTTTGACTTGCTATGCTTACTGTATGCCCAGAAGAAAATCCCTACAAAAGTCACCATAACAACTATGGTTAAAATACCTTGAAAAGTACCGTAATCCATTATTGCCTCCTATTTGAGTGCGTGACCCAAAGATTGCAAATAAGCGATCAGCGCCTGCATTTCTGTCTTGCCTTCAACCGCTTTTTTAGCGCTAGCAACTTCTTCATCAGTGTAAAGATCATTACCTTTGTAACCGCCTTTGTGCAGGTTACGCAGAATAGTCATCTTGTCACCAGTGAGTTCGCCGTCTAGCTTATTTTCAGCTAACCAAGGGAAACCAGGCATGTTTGACTGTGGTACAACGTCACGAGGATTAAGCAAATGCACTTCGTGCCACCTATCACTGTAACGTCCGCCAACACGGGCTAAATCAGGACCAGTACGCTTAGAACCCCATTGGAAAGGGTGATCCCAAACAGACTCGCCAGCAACAGAATAATGACCATAACGTTCTGTTTCAGCACGTAAAGGACGGATCATTTGGCTGTGACAGTTGTAACAACCTTCACGAACATAAATGTCACGACCTTCAATCTGCAAAGCAGTGTAAGGAATAAGACCTTCAACGGCTTCAGTAGTGTCTTTCTGAAATATCAGTGGTGTAATCTGCACCAAACCACCAAAACTAATGGCGATGACAGTGAAGATAGCAAGCAGGCCGACATTCTTTTCAATTAATTCATGATTAAATTTCATCGAATCTGCTCCTTAAGCTTCTGCAATAGCAGGTAATGAATCTTTAGACGCTTTAACGGTACGAATAACGTTATAGGCCATAATGAACATACCGGTTAAGAAGAAACAACCACCAATAAAGCGTACAAAGTAGAATGGGTACGAGGCTTCTAAACTCTCAACGAAACTATAAGTTAGTGTTCCATCAGAGTTAACCGCGCGCCACATAAGACCTTGCATAACACCAGAAATCCACATACTAACGATATATAAAACAGTACCGATAGTCGCTAACCAGAAATGGACGTTAACCAGCTTCATGCTGTACATACGACCATGACCAAATAGCACTGGAATTAAGTGATATAAAGAACCAATAGACACCATTGCCACCCAGCCTAGCGCGCCAGAGTGAACGTGACCAATAGTCCAGTCAGTATAATGAGATAATGCATTAACTGTTTTGATTGCCATCATTGGGCCTTCGAAGGTAGACATACCGTAGAAAGACAATGAAACAACTAAGAAACGTAATACAGGGTCTGTACGCAGCTTATGCCACGCACCAGACAAGGTCATAATACCGTTAATCATACCGCCCCAAGAAGGTGCGAATAGAATTAATGACATTACCATGCCTAATGACTGAGTCCAGTCAGGAAGGGCAGTGTAATGTAAGTGGTGAGGACCGGCCCAAATGTATAACGCAATCAACGCCCAAAAATGGACAATGGATAAACGGTACGAATACACTGGGCGACCAGCTTGCTTAGGCACGAAGTAATACATCATCCCCAAGAAACCAGCAGTAAGTAAGAAGCCTACCGCATTATGACCGTACCACCACTGAACCATCGCATCGACTGCACCGGAGTACAGAGAGTAAGACTTAAATAAGCTTACTGGTACCGCCATTGAGTTAACAATGTGAAGTACTGCAACAGTAATGATAAAGGCACCAAAGAACCAGTTGGCCACATAAATGTGGGACGTCGTTCGTTTAGCGATTGTGCCAAAGAATACAATTGCATAGCTAATCCAAATAATCGCAATCGCGATATCGATAGGCCATTCTAATTCTGCATATTCTTTGCCTTGGGTAAATCCCATTGGTAAAGTGATAGCAGCTGCAATAATAACGGCTTGCCAACCCCAGAACGTAAATGCGGCCAATTTGGGCGCAAAAAGACGGATTTGACAAGTGCGTTGCACAACATAGTAGGATGTAGCGAAAAGAGCTGATGTTCCGAACGCGAAAATCACCGCATTGGTGTGTAATGGTCGTAAACGACTATACGTTAACCAAGGAGTGTCGAAGTTCAGTTGTGGCCAGATTAACTGAGCCGCAATCAATACACCCACTGACATGCCAAAGATTCCCCACAAAACTGTGGTTAGTGCAAATTGGCGGACAATAGTGTAGTTGTAATCAGCGCCTGTAGACTGGGAATGGTTCATCATAATGCTTCCACGGCTTATTACTTATACTTTTAATATTTAGTAAAGCGAACTTTACCAGTTAGATTAACATGTGGTCATAAAACCAGCTGTTTAATGCTGTTTTTAATGCCATATGTCAAGGTGTTACCTCATGTTAATTCTCTCTATCATGAGACGGTGTAATGATACTTGAGCTAAGTCAAAAAAGATACTTACCAAAAGGCATCAAAGTTGATCTAGATCAATCTGTGAAAGATAATGTTACTAACTCAACTATAAAGGTTAAAAATTGTGCACAAACTTGTCCGAATTATCATTTTAAATATTTTGTTAATGTTTTTAGTAGCCTGTGACAAACCACAAACACAAGAACACGCTAATTTAGTCATCGATAAAACGTTATGTCAGTTTTCTGTTGGGGAATGTTACAAAAAGGTGGCCGACTTGCAAGTCGGTTTACTGATTGACCCCATCAATACCCCAAGCGAAAAACCGTTAATAGTTACGCTTTCCAGTAATCAAAAGATCACTAATATTTCAATGAGAATAGAAGGTCGCGACATGTTCATGGGTATTATCCCAGTTTCATTGTCCGAAATAAAAGATAATGTCTATCAAGGTCCAGTTATTTTTGGCTCATGCAGCAGTAATTATATGGTGTGGCGAGTATTTGTTTCATTTGATTACCAACAACAGCCACGTACATTAATGTATGATTTCTTAGCCGATAACGATAACAACTAACGTTATCGCTAACTTATATATGCAGATGACTATACCTTTGTGGGCTAGGGCAGAGGTAATTTAATCGCTTTAGGCATTTCATTTCACTATAGCAAAGGTCTTAAATAGGTCTATTTAATAGTCATTATTGTTAGTTTCAGTGTCATCCCGTCAAAAACTTCACTCCTACTGTCTATATTTCATTTCACTTCGAATCTTATGACTAGTACTGGCATCATATTGTATTAATGCTCAACAGCACTTGTCGATTAAACATTTCAAGTGAGCCTTTATATGCGCTTATATATGATCAACAGCACAGAAGTGGTTAGAACAGCTACAATGCAATTGATAACTATTCTCATTAATGTATTATTAAGCTACAGCATTCATCTTTCTAGGGTGAGTAGGGAATAGAGCAATAACGTTATGAAAAAGAGTAGCGTGAAATAAGGAGCACACATGAACAGAATAAATGTGTCTATCGATGCAGATAAAGTGGCCCAATTAATCAAAGCAGGTCATTTATGTGCTGCAGACTTACAGTTCCTAGACAGGGCAAGTAAACAAACCGTTTGGCAATTGTGTTTATGGAGCTGCCAAAAAAGATCTACATGTCACAACAAGCAATGCCAGCAGGCTTGCAAGCCAATTACAGCAGTAGATTATTGTATGCAGCAGTTAATAACAGACCAAGATATTGCAGTATCAACATATCCAAGACTCATCATTAAAAATCGCGACGATTGATGCCGATAAATAACATTATCGGCATCAAGCAAAAAATAGTATAATAAGGCAATATAATCAATAACCTAGACTTAATCATATGACCGACAATATCATTGATGAACTGCCACCAGTATTACCACTATTTGATGCTGCAGAGAATGTTTTACAAGGTAATGCATCCGTTAATCAGTACATTACCCGAATTTCAATAGATAAAGTGGCCGATGCAGGGCTCATCATAGAGCACTGTGCCGATTGGTTATTTGAGCAAAAGCAGTCTGAAAACAACTATAAAGCCTACCGCAGCGAGTTAACCACATTTCTTCATTGGTGTTTTGACGTCGTCGCATTATCGCCAATCGCGGTAACGCGTAAAGACATCGCCAAATACATCGATTACTGCCAATCGCCGCCACAAACATTGATAGGCTATTTCAATGTAGCGCAATTCAAACTCGATAAAGCCACCGCAGAGCGATCGCCAAACCCACAATGGCGGCCATTTATCGGTAAAAAACACCTCGGAAAATGCCTACCATATCAACTGAGTGATAATGCATTGAAGACTAAAATAGCAATATTATCCTCATTTTATGGCTATCTAATTAGCGAAGAATACACCGAGCGAAACCCAGCTCAGTTATGGCTTAAACACAGCCGATTCTCCATTAAACGTAAATTTACCATCGACGAAGACAACAACCATCATGCGTTTACAGAGCTACAATGGTCGTATGTTATTAGCACCGTAAGCCAATTAGCAGACACTCAACCAGAACAGCATCAACGCAGTTTATTCCTCATCACACTATTATATAGCTGCTACTTACGCATATCGGAAATAAGTGCACGCGCAGGATATGCGCCCATCATGAGCCAGTTCAGACAAGATCCACATTCTGGTATCTGGTATTTTCACGTACCATTTTCTAAAAGCGGCAAAGCTCGTAATATTGCTATATCAAAAGCGTTGCTGGCTGGACTAGTTGATTATCGACGTTATCTGCGCCTCAGTGATTTACCCAACATCAACGATCAACATCCTATATTTGTCCGACATAAAGCAGCAGCCCATGGACGTGAATCTGGTGTCATCAATGCCAATCTTGGTATTCGCCACATACGTGACGAAATAGACAAACTGATTAACTTAGCTGCAGACAATGCCGCTAAAGATGGTTTTGAACACGACAGCCAACTTATGCGAAAACTCAGTGCGCATAATATTCGCCATACTGGGATCACGCATGACATCAATATCAACAGACGCCCATTGTCACATGTCCAGGCCGATGCCGGTCATGAGAGCATCGACACCACATCACAGTATTTACACACCACACAAACTGAACGACATCAAAGTGCATTCAACAAACCGTTAAATCATCTTGCTGAGATTAAATAATTGGCAGGCACAAGCCGTAAAAAGTTAAAGCATGCAATCTAAGCACGATGCTAAACAACACATTAAGCAACAATGTACAGTTAACAAGCAATCATAAGTACTTATACAAAAGAAGGATAATGCCAACACAGCTCCAAATACCGTGCATAAGACTTAGTATTGAACATAAGTTCTAATGTGTGCATAAGTATGCGCACAATGTATATTATGTTAAATAGGGTATTTGTGTCATCATAACTAACGGTTTTTTTGTGTGGTTTCTCATACCAAATGAGTTTTGTCTCACTTCGTGGATCTGGCCTTTTAGTATTTAGAATCAGATGGTTAAATTGATACGAACGATTTTCTTGCACTGTTACGGTGCAAGAATCTAATCAGAGCGCTTTTAGGTGCTGTTTTTACCACCTGACTTTTTCAAATCCTGTGGTATGTTTTAAATGAGTTTTTCTCAGTTGGTGATATTGATAACTGACGTGTGGTATTCCTTTAATAAAGCCTACAAATGCAAACAGACTTTGTAATACCCAAAGCCAGAGCCATTTCGTAATTTTTTAAACCCTTAGTTCAGACTCAGGGTCAAATCTTTGCTTATAGGTTTTCTTTACTCTCTCAAACCACGTATAGACTATCTCACGAGTTTCATTTGTTGCGATTGCATTACGTATCCCGGAGATTTGATCCAATTCAAGCATGCCTATTCGCTTATTTACTTTCACCCCAATGGTCACTCTTTGGCGATGGTCCATTGTGAATGCGCAATCATTAATAAGGTCATCATAATTTCCTATGGCTAATCAACAGGTCTTGGTCTAGATACTACTCGCCTAGTATCATTACGGAGATCTATCCATTGTTGATGTAACCTTTCAAGTTCATCCCGTGACGAAAGCTGGCCAATTCGTTTTGCAGGCTCATTTATACCTAGAGCTAATCCAAGTGCTATCGTATCGGCTAGACATGCAAGTAAAGACCCTCTTTTGAGATTTTTATCATTTGCTATCGAATGGCCTAATTTTATACAGGTTAAAAATGGGTATCGGTTATCCAGGCTTATGGTCACATAGTTTATTGTCTGGTGATGTTTAAAAATTTTGTAGCGACACATTGTTTTATCTAGCAGCTTTTTCAAAAACTTTAACTCTACATTTCGCTCAAATTTAAGTGTTAACTTGTCGATAAATTTAAGTATCGCTTTTGCGTTTTCGTAGCGCGGAGTTCATTGAGAATGTCGCGTTGCCCGAGATGACTTAACGCTAACGCGTTATTATTATCAATTGGGTAATATTCACAAATAAGTACCAACAACGCACTGTACTTCAGCAATTTAGACACGAACTCAGCTGGATCAACTTTAAGCTGCTTCTCTAGCTGCTCGCGCCTATTATTCATTATTTCAAAAATAGTGGTTTAGGTCCGTATCTTTAGGTACTGCAACGCTAAGAATCACAAGTTATATAACAAATACTGGCTAAAGCGCTTAATGTCTCGAGCTTTGCCAGTTTAGACAATAGAAATGAATAAGTACCCATTATTAACGTTATGGAATAGCGTCAATAACGGGCTAGAAACATCATATAATTTAAAAAATAATTATATAGATTAGAATTATTAAAATACAACCTACTCCAAATTTTACTTTTTGTTGATTTGGTTTTAACGTCGGTATTTTGTCACAAATCAGATTGGAACATTTATCTAATAATGTATTAATAACCGGTGCTACAATGCTATAAATGTGTTTAACGAAACTAATAAGCTTTGCCATTAGACTATTTGTGAGCATCTTTTCTGTCGTTAAAGAATCAATATTGCCAGTTTCAGTTTCTTTCCAAGTATGAGATACAGATGAATTTATATTTTCTTCAACAATCTTTTCTTGTAATTCTTTGTTTTCTTTATATCGAGGAGAAAATATGCAGCCTGTAATTCCAACAAATGAAAGGGTTAAAATTACAGCACCTATCGATAATGTGTATTGAAATTTACTGCCTAAATCTTGTTTTGTAACAAATGAATAAGGGGGCTAATGCTTCACTGATTGAACGCACCAAATAGCTAACCCTAAACTCATTCGCTCTCAGTATTTTAGCTGCCTCATAGATGTCGTAAGCATTTGACAATATAGTTAATATTACAACGGCAATAAAAACAGATGAAATGACTCTAGCAAATAAACGGCTTATACCGGACAGGTAAACTATGATGCCGATTAATGCTATGAACATTAATAAAAGAGGTTGGTCATACTCATATAAACTTATTTTTTCTTGTGACCAGCCTCCTGCCGCGACCAAAGGTAAAAAAGCACCTATTAAAAATAGAATAAAAAAGCTACCCCCAAGCTTATTCACTATTCTAAAGCCGCTAAATTTCTTTGTGTTGCCTTGTTGATCGTTAATCATTTCTCTACCTCGAATTAGGTTTTTATTGACACTAGTACAACGTATTATCTTTGCGTAATACATTGATGTTTGATATTTATTTTAATAGTTGCCCCCTGTGTCAGGATAGTTGTCGCCTCAATTAATTTACAAATAAACAGGGAGCGGTAAGTTACAGCAAGTGAATTATCAAAGGCATTCCGGTCAATTTAAAGAAGCTATATTAAACAAGTTTA
>NZ_JACJDU010000028.1:0-65408 GCF_014163715.1 Shewanella sp. SR44-4
CTTCAACAGACTCATGAACTAATTCAAGCTCTTGCTCAAACATAAAAAATCCCCACCAGAATACTGGTAGGGATTATCTTTCATCTGCAAGATCGGTCAAGTGCCCTTAAACGATCGGCATTGCTGACATATGCAGAGGCTTTTAGATTTTAGAATATTAAAGCTTATTTTTTTATTTTAACTGGACGTTGCCAACCGGTAATATGACGCTGTTTAACGCGTGTAATCACCAGTTCATTTTCAGCAACATCTTTGGTTATAGTTGAGCCGGCACCTAACGTGGCATTTTTGCCTATGGTAACAGGCGCAACTAACTGGGTATCACTACCGACGAATACACCATCCTCAATAGTAGTAATAAACTTATTGGCACCGTCATAGTTACAGGTAATAGTACCGGCACCGATATTAACGCCTGCGCCAATTTGTGCATCGCCTAAATAAGCCAAGTGGCCTGCTTTTGAACCTTTACCTAATACACTCTTTTTAATTTCAACAAAGTTGCCTATATGAGCATCTTCTTTAAGCTCTGCCCCTGGGCGTAAGCGAGCAAAAGGTCCTGCGCTCGCAGCTTGTCCAAGCTTAGCGCCTTCAACGATAGTATAAGGTTTAATTTCGGCATTATCGGCAATGTCGCAATCAATCAAAATAGCACCAGCACCAATTGTGACGTTATTACCTAAGGTCACTTGACCTTGAAAAATAACGTTAACATCAATCATCACATCCATACCAACAGTCACGTTACCGCGAATATCAATACGGGCAGGGTCGCGTAAATTAGCGCCTTCAAGCATCATTTTTTCAGCAGATCGAGCTTGGTAAGCTCGCTCTAACTGCGCAAGTTGTACGCGGTTATTAGCACCTTCAACTTCAATAGCTGATTGTGGTTGTGAGGTAGTAATTTCAACACCATCGGCATTAGCCATGGCGATAATGTCAGTTAAATAGTATTCGCCTTGAGCATTATTATTAGATAAACGATTTAACCATGCTTTTAACTGCTTACCGGGTACCGCCATAATGCCGGTATTCACTTCGTTAATGGCTAACTGCTCAGCATTAGCATCTTTTTGTTCAATAATTCCGACGACTTTACCCTGTTCACGAACGATACGACCATAACCTGTTGGATTAGGTAAATTGACCGTTAAGATAGCAAGACCATTAGCAGGACGAACGGCCAATAAAGCTTCTAAGGTCGATTGTTGAATTAGTGGCACATCACCATAAAGAATCAATACCGTGTCGTCGTCGTTAATATTTGGATTAGCTTGGGCAACGGCATGGCCAGTACCGAGTTGTTCTGCTTGCAATACCCAATTTAATGCTTGCTCACCTAAAGCCGCTTGTAATTTATCTGCACCATAGCCATACACTAATTGAATAGCCGATGACCCTAAAGAATTGGCAGTATCAATAACATGTTGCACCATACTTTTATGGGCAATGGGATGCAGCACTTTTGGCAGATCTGAGCGCATCCGAGTTCCTTTTCCTGCAGCTAAGATCACAACATTTAACGACATTGAGCATTCCTTTAATGAACAGATAGAGATTTGCAGACATTTTAGCGGAATACGAACCAAAGTGAAAATAAAGGCGCTAAGTTAGCCAGTAATAGGCAATAAAAAAGGCGACTCGTAAGAGTCGCCTTTTAAGCGTCAAATAATCAGATTATCTGGTGATATTTTTCTTGATGCATTCAACAACACGTAATTGAGCCATAGATTTGGCTAATTCGATTGCAGCAGCTTCATAATTGAAGTCAGTGCCGGCATTAGCAATTGCTTGCTCTGCACGTTCTTTGGCTTCTAAAGCAGCTTTCTCATCAATATCATCGGCACGTAATGCTACATCAGCAAGCACTGAAATTGCAGTAGGTTGTACTTCAAGTAAACCACCTGATAAATACAACACTTCTTCACTGCCATCTTGCTTGATAAAGCGCGCCATACCAGGCTTGATTTTTGTCAGTAACGCAACATGGTTAGGCATAATACCTAACTCACCTTCAGCACCATTAACTTCTAAAAAGCTAACTTGGCCATGGAAGATGCTGTTTTCGGCACTAACAATATCAAGTTGGACTGTTTTGGCTGCCATCAAGTTCTCCTTAAAGAACTAAGCTTTACGGCCTAGTTATTTCTTTTTGTTAGCTTTTTCGACAGCTTCATCGATTGAGCCAACCATGTAGAACGCTTGCTCTGGGATGTGATCGAACTCACCTTCCAAGATACCCTTGAAGCCACGAATTGTGTCTTTAAGAGAAACGTACTTACCTGGAGAACCAGTGAAGACTTCTGCTACGAAGAAAGGTTGAGATAAGAAACGCTCAATCTTACGTGCTCGGAATACCATGGTTTTATCATCATCTGACAATTCATCCATACCCAAGATAGCAATAATGTCTTTCAGCTCTTTATAACGCTGTAATACAGTTTGTACACCGTTTGCAACATCATAATGCTCTTGGCCAACAACCTGTGGATCTAACTGACGTGAAGTCGAATCCAATGGGTCAACCGCTGGGTAAATACCCAAAGATGCAATTTGACGAGACAATACAACAGTCGCATCTAAGTGAGCGAAGGTTGTTGCTGGTGACGGATCAGTTAAGTCATCCGCAGGTACATATACTGCTTGTACAGAAGTAATCGAACCAGACTTAGTTGAAGTGATACGTTCTTGAAGAACACCCATCTCTTCAGCTAGTGTTGGCTGATAACCTACTGCAGAAGGCATACGACCTAGTAGTGCAGATACTTCAGTACCCGCTAAGGTGTAACGGTAAATGTTGTCCACGAACAACAATACGTCACGACCTTCGTCACGGAACTTTTCAGCGATACTCAGGCCAGTTAACGCTACGCGTAAACGGTTACCTGGAGGCTCGTTCATCTGACCATAAACCATGGCTACTTTGTCTAATACGCCTGAATCTTCCATCTCGTAGTAGAAGTCGTTACCCTCACGGGTACGCTCACCAACACCAGCGAAAACAGAAAGACCAGAGTGAGCTTTGGCGATGTTGTTAATCAGTTCCATCATGTTGACTGTTTTACCAACACCAGCACCACCGAACAGACCGACTTTACCACCTTTAGCGAAAGGACAAACAAGGTCGATAACCTTGATACCCGTCTCTAATAGCTCAGTTGAATTTGACTGATCTTCGTATGAAGGGGCTGCACGGTGAATAACATAACGCTCTTCTTCACCAATAGGACCCGCTTCATCGATAGGCTCACCCAATACGTTCATAATACGGCCAAGGGTTGCAACCCCTACCGGAACAGTAATTGGTGAACCTGAGTTTGCTACCTCTAGACCACGACGCAGACCATCAGAAGAACCCATAGCGATGGTACGAACAACACCACCACCTAGTTGCTGCTGAACTTCCAGCACCAAACCATTACAGGCGCCTTCACCAGTGATCTTCAGAGCGTCATATACTCGAGGTACAGAATCTTGTGGAAACTCTACGTCCACAACCGCGCCAATTACTTGGACAACAGTACCTGTGCTCATGATTAATCCTCTAAACTTGATTTCGTTACCTAAACCTAAACCGCTGCAGCGCCTGATACAATTTCCGACAGTTCTTGCGTAATCGCAGCCTGACGGGCCTTGTTATAGACGAGTTGCAAATCATCGATCATTTCGCCAGCGTTGTCTGTTGCCGCCTTCATAGCTACCATACGGGCAGCTTGTTCAGAGGCAATATTCTCAACAACACCTTGATATACTTGAGACTCTACATAACGAGTTAACAATAGATCTAAAACTTCTTTTGGATCTGGCTCGTAAATATAATCCCAAGGATAACTAGCTACTTCTTCATCTGACTTAGGTAAAGGTAGCAGCTGTTCGATCACCGGAGTCTGGGTCATTGTATTAACAAACTTGTTAAACACAATGTACAGACGATCCAATTTACCTTCGTTGTAAGCTTTTAACATGACACGTACTGTGCCAATCAAATCAACAAGTTTTGGCGCATCGCCTAAACCTGATGCATGGGCGGAAACTTCACCACCAAAGCTTTTAAAAAACTGAACAGAACGGGCACCAATTGGGCAAAACTCAACGTCTGCACCTTGTTCTTTCCATTTTTTAACGTCTGACACAACCTTTTTAAAGAGGTTGACGTTCAAACCACCACAAAGGCCACGGTCGGTTGCTACAACAATGTAACCAACCCGCTTGGCATCTCTCACCTCTAAATAGGGGTGTTTATACTCGAGAGTACCTTGCGCTACGTGACCGATCACCTTACGCATATTTTCTGCATATGGACGGCTAGCTGCCATGCGTTCTTGCGCTCTGCGCATTTTGCTGGCGGCAACCATTTCCATAGCGGAAGTGATCTTCTGAGTATTTTTAACACTCGCGATCTTGGTTTTAATCTCTTTAGCGCTGGCCATCTCTACTCTCCAATCTGGGACCTGAGGTGCCTAATGACACCCCGTGTTCATTATTACCAGGTTTGGGTTTCAATGAACTTGTCCATGCCTGCCTTTAACTCACCTTCGATATCAGCGTTATAATCGCCAGTAGCATTGATGGTGTTCATTAGGTCAGCATGTTGACTGTTCATGTATGAAAGCAGAGAGGCCTCGAAGCGACCGATTTCATTTAAAGCAACACCTTTAAGGTAGCCTTTTTCAGCTGCGAAAATAGACACAGACTGGGCAGCAACGCTCATAGGAGCATATTGCTTTTGCTTCATTAATTCGGTTACACGCTCACCATGCTCAAGTTGAGCACGAGTTGCATCATCTAAATCAGACGCAAACTGTGAGAACGCAGCAAGCTCTCGATACTGTGCAAGTGCAGTACGAATACCGCCAGACAGTTTCTTGATGATTTTAGTCTGCGCAGCACCACCAACACGAGAAACTGAAATACCTGGGTTAACTGCTGGACGTAGTCCAGAGTTAAACAAATCAGTCTCAAGGAAGATTTGACCATCTGTAATAGAAATTACGTTAGTCGGTACGAACGCTGATACATCACCAGCTTGGGTTTCAATAATAGGCAAAGCGGTTAACGAACCGGTTTTACCTGTTACTGCACCTTTAGTGAACTTTTCTACATAATTCACGTTTACGCGTGAAGCACGCTCTAATAAACGAGAGTGTAGATAAAAAACATCACCTGGGTATGCTTCACGTCCTGGTGGACGCTTCAATAGTAGTGAAATTTGACGATAAGCAACTGCTTGCTTAGACAAATCATCATATACGATTAAAGAATCTTCACCGCGGTCACGGAAGTATTCACCCATAGAACAACCAGAATATGGCGCTAAATATTGTAGTGCGGCAGCTTCAGAAGCTGAGGCAACAACAACAATAGTGTTAGCTAATGCACCATGTTCTTCAAGCTTGCGTACTACGTTAGCGATGGTAGAAGCTTTCTGACCAATAGCGACATAGACACACTTAATGCCTGACTCTTTCTGGTTGATAATTGCATCGATTGCCATCGCTGTTTTACCAGTCTGACGGTCACCAATAATCAATTCACGTTGACCACGACCAATAGGGATCATGGCATCAACGGCTTTATAACCAGTTTGAATTGGTTGTGATACTGACTTACGTTCAATAACACCTGGGGCAATCACTTCAACAGGAGAGAAACCATCGTTGTCGATAGGTCCTTTTCCGTCAATAGGCTCACCTAGAGTGTTAACAACGCGGCCAAGTAGACCACGACCCACCGGTACTTCAAGAATACGACCAGTGGTTCTTACTTTATCGCCTTCTGCTAAATTAGCATAAGGCCCCATTACTACGGCGCCGACAGAATCACGTTCTAAATTCAACGCGATTGCAAAACAGCCACCAGGCAGTTCGATCATTTCACCTTGCATTACATCGGCTAGGCCGTTAATGCGAATGATGCCGTCACTTACTGCAACGATTGTACCTTCGTTGCGAGCTTCACTAACGACGTCGAACTGCTGGATCCGCTGCTTAATCAGATCGCTGATTTCAGTGGAATTCAGTTGCATGCTCAAACTCCCAATTACGACTGCAGCTTTTCAGACAAACGCGATAACTTACCGCTTACCGAGCCATCAATGACTAGGTCGCCTGATTTAATAATTACACCGCCAATAAGCGATGCGTCGATGCTGCAATTCAGCTTAACTTTGCGTGCGAGACGTTTCTCTAAAGAAACACTAATTTGCTGCTGTTGCTCAGAGCTTAGCTCAGTAGCAGAAACCACATCGGCTTCAACTTCTTTTGCCCACTCATTACGGTATTCAGCAAAAAGTAGCGATACTGTTGACAGTATCCCTAAACGACCGTTTTCAGCCATTACCTTTATCAGGTTTTGACCTTGCTCATTGACTTGCTCACCGCATACTTTTATAAAAAGTGAGGCAAGTTGTGTACTCGCGAGAGTACCATTAAGCAGTGGCTTTATTGATTCGTTTTCACTTACCAATGAAGCGAAAGTTAACATTTCTGTCCAACTTTCTACTGCTTTATGCTCAACAGCAAAATCAAAAGCTGCCTTTGCGTAAGGGCGAGCGATGGTGCTTAATTCAGCCATAACTCAACTCCCTTAATCAAATTTCAGCAACAAGTTTATTAACTATGTCACTGTGGGCTTCTGGATCTATCACGCGTTCAAGAATTTTCTCTGCACCAGCGATAGCTAGTAGAGCAACTTGCTTACGCAAATCATCTTTCACGCGATTACGTTCGTTTTCAATTTCTGCTTGACCCTGAGCGATAATTTTAGCTCGCTCAGTTTGCGCTTCAACTTTAGCTTCTTCAACGATTTGAGCCTTACGCTTATTAGCTTGCTCAATAATTTCGTTGGCAGTTACTTTTGCTTCTTTTAGTTGCTCAGTAGCTTTAATTTGTGCTAACTCTAGATCTTTTGCTGCACGGCCGGCATCAGCCAGACCATCAGCAATTTTCTTCTGGCGTTCTTCGATGGCATTCATCAACGGAGGCCATACAAACTTCATGCAAAACCACACGAAGAGAATAAAGGCAACCGTCTGACCGAATAGGGTAGCGTTGAAATTCACAACAGCCTCCTAGTTAGATTAAAGACAGAAGCGTTAGTTAAAGCATTGCACCCAATGGGTTAGTAAATAGCATAAATAGCGCAATACCTACACCAATCATAGTTACGGCATCTAGAAGACCCGCTACGATGAACATTTTAACTTGTAACATAGGCGCCATTTCTGGCTGACGAGCTGCACCTTCTAAAAACTTTCCACCTAAAAGGCCGAAACCAATAGCTGTTCCTAATGCACCCATACCAATGAGTAGAGCAACAGCAATTGCCGTCATTCCTAATACAGTTTCCATATCTATCTCCAATATTCTAAATCGTTGTTATTAATGATTTAGGTCAAAAAAATTTTCGGTTACCCTTAGTGATCTTCATGCGCCATGCTTAAATAAACAATGGTCAACATCATGAAAATAAATGCTTGTAAAGTAATAACTAAAATATGGAAAATTAACCAACCTAGTTGTAATCCTACACCTAGAGCAGATAACGCCACGTTAGAACCGTACATCAATGCAATAAG
This sequence comes from Shewanella sp. SR44-4, assembly GCF_014163715.1. Taxonomy (NCBI): domain Bacteria; kingdom Pseudomonadati; phylum Pseudomonadota; class Gammaproteobacteria; order Alteromonadales; family Shewanellaceae; genus Shewanella; species Shewanella sp. SR44-4. The sequence goes on from NZ_JACJDU010000028.1 coordinate 7,577, forward strand.
GATAAATATCAACTCACCAGCGTACAAGTTACCAAATAGTCGTAGAGCCAATGAAATCGGCTTCGCAACTAAAGTTACTGTTTCTAATAATAAGTTGACGGGTATCATTGCCCAATGGTTAAAAGGCTGAAATGTTAGTTCTTTAACAAAACCTGAAACACCTTTGACTTTAATGCTGTAATAAATAATCAGCACAAACACACCAAGAGCTAAGCTGAAGGTAATGTTAACGTCTGTAGTCGGGACAACTTTTAGGTATGGAACACCAGCTAATAAAGCCAGTGAAGGTAACCAATCGACTGGGATCATATCCATGAAGTTCATCATGAAAATCCAGACGAAAATTGTCAGAGCTAAAGGCGCAATAACAGGATTGCGGCCGTGAAAAGTTTCTTTCACACTGCTATCAACGAACTCAACAATCATCTCGACAAAACATTGAAATTTGCCAGGAACGCCTGTGGTCGCTTTTTTGCCGGCACGATAAAACAGCCATAAGAACAACATTCCAAGCCCAACCGAAAAGAGCAACGAATCAATGTTCCAAGTCCAAAATCCTTCACCAACTGTTAGATTGGTAAGGTGATGTTGGATATAGCTCTGCTGTGTCATTTCTTCACCAGTTGCAGACATGATTCATCCCACTTAACTTTGCTTGAAATATAAAGGTGCTATCCAATGTACAACTAACACTAATGAGTAACAGGTAAAAAGCGGCATAAATCCAACTTTTATATTGATAAACACTAACGAAAATAATGCAATGGTTAATAGCATCTTTACCGCTTCCCCCCAGTAAAAGCTTTTAATCACTTTTGCTGCAGAGCTTGCCCCACTATGTGAGAAAGCTAGGGTTGCGAATACAAAATTAGGAAGTACAGCAATTACGCCACCTGCTAGCGCAGATAGGCCATACTGTGCTCCCCACATAACGAAAAATAGTGTTGAAATAATACACGCGACTGTCGCTTGTACCAGCACTAATTTATAGGCTGCTAACCTGCCACGACGCGCTAAAACATTACCCAACTTCATATCTCCGCATTATTGCCTTTCGCGGTCCTAATGTTAAATTTAATATATTAAACTAGCCTTAAGATTCAAAAAGCCTGCAAAGTATACCTTTTCGCGCTTTGTTTGCAACTTTGATGATAGTAAAACAACGATTTTACGCACGATTCAGCGCTAAATAATCAAAAACTAAAATTAGAGCTATGTCACAAACTTACTAATGAAATTGGTTTGTTGCACATTTCAGCGGATTTTACTTAAAATTCCGTCTAATTCAGCTAGATTCTGGTAATTTATTACAATTTTGCCTTTACCTTTACTGCCATGATTGATGGCAACCTTGGCACCGAGTCTTTCAATTAACTCTTGTTCTAAACGACTAACATCATGATCTTTAGCTGGTGTTTCGGCGTCTTTAGCCGGATTTAGGGCTTTATTAACTAATCGTTCAGTTTCTCGAACAGTCATTTCTTTTGAGGCCACTAATCGAGCTAAATTAGTCTGTTCATCGCCTTCTACCGCCAATAAAGCCCGCGCGTGGCCCATGTCGATATCACCATTTTCCAACAAACGTTTAACAGGCTCATTAAGGCTATTTAAACGCAATAAATTAGAAACACTAACACGGGATTTACCAACTGCATCAGCCACTTGTTGATGGGTTAATTCAAATTCTTCTAATAATCGTTGCAAGGCAATGGCTTCTTCCATTGCATTTAAATCTTCACGTTGAATATTCTCAATTAGCGCGATAGCGACCGCAGCATCATCAGCCACTTGCTTTACAATACACGGTACTTTATCAAGTTTGGCTAGTTGAGCTGCACGCCAACGACGTTCACCGGCAATAATTTCATAATTAGTTGCAGATATTTTACGAATAATAATAGGTTGTATAACACCTTGAGCACGAATTGATTCAGCTAGCTCTTCTAGTGCTTCTGGCGACATATCTTTACGTGGTTGATATTTACCTGGTTGTAATAAATCAAGATCAAGGTGTAGTAAGTCATTTAACGTTGCAGATTGCTGCTCTTCTACTTGATCATTTTTACGACTAGCAGTATTACTGTGGCTTAATAAGGCATCCAAGCCTTTACCTAAACCGCGTTTTTTTATGGTCATTTTTGTATCCTACGCTTGTTTTGGTTGAGTTTGCTGTTCTGCACGACGGATTATTTCACCTGCCAGGGCTAAATAGGCTTTAGCTCCGGCACTTGATTTGTCGTAATACATGGCAGGTGCACCAAAACTAGGTGCTTCAGCTAAACGAACATTTCGCGGTATCACAGTGCGATACACTTTCTCACCAAAATGCTGTTTGAGTTGATCAGATACATCATTAGATAAACGATTTCGCGGATCATACATAGTCCGCAAAATGCCTTCTATGCTTAATGTAGGGTTAACCATGGCGCCTAGCTTGGTAATAGTGTCAATTAACGCCGTTAAGCCTTCTAAGGCATAATATTCGCATTGCATTGGCACGAGTACAGAATCAGCAGCCGACATGGCATTTACAGTTAACATATTGAGTGATGGCGGGCAGTCAATAAAGATAAAGTCATAATCATCTTTGATCGGTGCTAATGCGTTGCGTAAACGGATCTCACGCGCATAAAATTCCATTAATTTAATTTCAGCAGCAGTGACATCACCATTACCCGCGATCAAATCATATTTACCTATGGTATTTTTAATGACTATTTCGGCAAAGGGTTTTTCTTCGACTAATAATTCATAAGCGGTGTTATCGACTTCATATTTATCGACACCACTGCCCATAGTCGCATTACCTTGAGGATCTAAATCGATCAACAACACTTTACGCTTTGTGGCGGCAAGTGATGCGGCTAAATTAACGCAAGTTGTTGTTTTTCCAACGCCACCTTTCTGGTTGGCTACGGCAATGATTTTACCCACAATGTCATCCTGTCTTAAAGTTATTGATGTCCGGTTAGCTTAATTAGCGAAAGAAATGCGAGTTATTGCTTAGCAATTTTTAATAAATGTCGCTGTTCATCTAACGTTGGTACATGCAATACAATGGTTTCTACCAACAAAAATCCTGTTGGCATATCTTGTAATTCTTGCTGATTTAACTGGCCTTTTAACGCATAAAAAGTGCCTTTCTCAGTCGGTAAATGATGACACCAACTGAGCATATCTTGAATAGATGCAAATGCTCGACTTAACACACCATCAAATTTAATCTCTGGGTTATAAGCTTCAACACGGCTTTCTACCGAGGTAATATTATTAATTTTTAATTCAAATTGAACCTGTTTTTGAAAACGGATCCGTTTACCTAAACTGTCTAACAACACAAACTGCTTATCTGGATTCATAATCGCTAATGGGATCCCGGGTAAACCAGGGCCAGTTCCCACATCGATAAAACGTTGTCCTTCAAGATAAGGAGAAACGGTTAAACTGTCCATAACATGACGGATTAACATTTGCTCAGGATCACGAACGGCGGTGAGATTATAAGCCTTATTCCATTTATCAAGCATTTCAACAAAACCTATTAATTGTTTTTGTTGTAATTCAGTGGCCGACATATTCATTTCAGCTAAATAGGTTTTAAGTTGGGCAGATAACACAGAAAGCCTCGTAGGTTGCATGATAAAGACGGCAGTTATTATGAAGCCGTAAAAGCACTAAGGGAAGCCTTATGGCTTCCCTTGTGGTATTGAGTTGAAAAAATAACTATATTTATGCGATTTTTCGCAATAATCCTCGTTTTTTCAAATGTACTAGCAAAATTGAGATCGCTGCAGGAGTAATGCCTGAGATCCGTGATGCTTGTCCAACTGTGTCAGGTTTATGATTATTGAGTTTTGCTATCACTTCATTTGATAAACCAGGCACTTCTTGATAATCCAGATCAAGTGGCAATAATGAGTTTTCATGACGGATCGCTTTATCAATTTCATCTTGCTGACGCTGAATGTAACCAGAGTACTTAACTTGAATTTGTACTTGTTCAGCTGCTTGTTGATCTTCAAGTCCAGGACCAAAACCCTCTAATGACATAAGCTTTGCATAATCCATTTCAGGACGGCGTAGCAAGTCTTCAAATGATGCTTCACGTGAAATAGGGGTGTTTAATTGTGGATTAAGTACCCCTAATAAAGCTGAATTTGGGTGAACCCATTGGCTGCGCAAGCGCTGAAGTTCTAATTCGATCGATTCTCTTTTGGCAATAAATGATTCCCATCGCTTATCATCAACTAAGCCTAATTCACGGCCTTTTTCAGTCAAACGTAAATCGGCATTATCTTCACGAAGTAATAAACGATATTCCGCACGGCTGGTAAACATGCGGTATGGTTCTTTTGTACCTAAGGTTGATAAATCGTCAACTAAAACACCTAAATAAGCTTCATCACGACGAGGACACCAAGCTGCTTTGCCTTGAACTTGCAGTGATGCATTCATTCCAGCAAGTAAACCTTGAGCTCCGGCTTCTTCATAACCAGTAGTACCGTTAATTTGACCAGCGAAATAAAGTCCTTCGATGGCTTTAGTTTCTAATGAGTTTTTAAGATCGCGTGGATCAAAATAATCATACTCAATAGCATAGCCAGGACGCATAATTTCAGCGTTTTCCATGCCTTTAATTGAACGGACTAAATTTAACTGTACATCAAACGGTAAACTGGTTGATATACCGTTTGGATAAATTTCATTAGTACTTAGGCCTTCAGGCTCAATAAATATCTGATGTGATGATTTATCCGCAAAACGGTGGATCTTGTCTTCGATAGACGGACAATAACGCGGTCCAATCCCTTCTATAACACCTGAATACATAGGGCTACGATCAAGTCCTCCACGAATAATGTCGTGGGTTTTCTCATTGGTATGAGTGATAAAACATGAAACTTGTCTTGGATGCTGACTAACATCACCAACAAATGACATTACTGGCAGTGGTGTGTCGCCTTTTTGCTCAGTCATTTGTGTAAAATCAATGGTATTAGCATCGATACGTGGTGGTGTCCCAGTTTTTAAACGGCCAACACGGATATTTAATTCACGTAATCGATTTGCTAATGCAATTGCCGGTGGATCACCTGCGCGACCACCACTGTAATTCTGCATACCAATATGGATTTTACCACTTAAGAATGTACCCGTTGTTAATACAATTGCTGGTGCTTCGAAAGCTAAACCCATTTGTGTTACTACACCAACAACTTTATCGCTTTCAACAACTAGGTCATCAACAGCCTGTTGGAATATACGTAAATTAGGTTGGTTTTGTAATATATGTTGGATTTTTTGACGATACAGCGCTCTGTCTGCCTGGGCACGTGTTGCACGAACGGCAGGACCTTTGCTTGAATTTAATGTTCTAAATTGAATACCTGCAAAGTCAGTGGCGGTTGCCATTGCTCCACCTAAGGCGTCAATTTCTTTTACCAAGTGGCCTTTACCAATCCCGCCTATTGCAGGATTACAAGACATTTGGCCAAGTGTGTCGATGTTATGGGTCAACAATAATGTTTTTGAGCCCATTCTTGCAGCTGCAAGTGCTGCTTCAGTTCCGGCATGACCACCACCAACAACAATTACATCAAACCGTTCATGAAAATGCATTATCTGACCTTTGATAGCTAAGAAAGTTAAATTCGAATTTATTCTTTTTTCGATTGGATCATTTTAGCACTTGCTCGTCTGAACGTGAACGATCATTTTTCATTGATTGATCAAGATGCGGTTTGCTTAATAGATCTTAAGATCTTTATATAGATCTTTTTATTATGTTTATTATTAGGATCGGACTTTTCTGTTGATAACTTTTATTTCTGTTTAAAATCATACGGTAAAGTTAAAACTAACCTGTGATCTGATCGCGATCAAACTCAAGATAACATGGGGATAGATCGGGTAGTTATCCACAAGGGTGATCATTGAGCAGATCGGACTGTGAATAGTACAGAGTTATGATCGCTAAAAATAATAGCTTATCCACAAACTTATACTTATAAGTAATATATTGTGGATAAGTATGATCTAATCTGTGAGTCGATCACGATTTATGCAGACAATGATCGGATATCTATATGTTTAGATAAGATGCTGCCATTGCAATAACCACGCTAGAGCAGGTTCTTCTGGTATTGGGTCTCGTTGCACATCGATTTGGATCTTATCCACAATGGCTTTAGATCCATTTTGCAAAAGTAGTGCGGTTATTTTTTCTGGCCCTTGGCAGAAAGTATCGTAACTAGAGTCACCAATTGCACATAAAGCGAACTTTATATGGTTAAGATCGGGCATTTCGATCATTAATTGCTTATGAAATGGCACTATGTTGTCGGGAAGATCGCCTGCTCCATGAGTAGAACATACAAGGATCCACACTGGAAAATCTGCTAATTCATCTATATTAGGCTCGATAAATACCTTTGTTTGATGGTTTAACTCATCAAGTTGAGCTGCCAATTCATCGGCAACATATTCTGAACCGCCTAATGTTGTGCCTACTAATAATGCTACGTTTGCCATCTTGACTCCGAATTATTAAATTTATTCATCTATTTTACGCTTATTTTTCATTGCGCTGTGCGAGTAATATCAGTATTTTCTTAATTACTATTTAACAATAAAACAACAGGTTTTAATGAATCTTGCTGATATTACTAAACAGCTAGCTGACCTTGCATGGGGTCCTCACATGCTTATTTTACTCGTTGGCGGTGGCTTATTCTTCCTTATTTATTCTCGTTTTGTGCCTTTTAGGTACATAGGTCACGCTATTAATGTCGTGAGAGGTAAATATCCTGATGATGGCGCCGAAGGGCATATCAGCCATGCTGGGGCGTTATCCAGTGCTATGGCCGGTACCGTGGGAATGGGAAATATTGGTAGTGTTGCTGTGGCTATTATGGTCGGTGGTCCGGGAGCTATTTTCTGGATGTGGATCAGCGCTATTGTTGGTATGGCGACCAAGTTTTTTACTTGTACTTTGGCTATTATGTATCGTGGTAAAGATGAAAATGGTGATGTACAGGGTGGCCCTATGTACATTATTACTCAAGGGTTAACTAAAAAATGGCATTTTTTAGCGGTATTTTTCTGTGTTGTTGGCTTAATTGGTAATTTCCCGCTGTTTAACTCAAATCAATTAGTACAGATAATCCGCGAGTGGTTATTTGTTAAACCAGGTCATTTTCCGGCGGATCAATCGACTTTTTGGCTTGATTTGAGTTTAGGGATAGTTGTTATGGTGATAGTGGCAAGCGTTATTCTTGGTGGAATTAAGCGTATTGCGACCGTAGCATCTAAAGTTGTGCCGATGATGATCTTAATTTACATGAGTTGTGCCGCTTATGTGATTGTGTCAAATATTGAGCAAGTACCTGGCTATTTTAGTCTTATTTTCACTGAAGCATTTTCGTTAAATTCGGTTGGCGGCGGAATTTTAGGGACAATGTTAATTGGTATTCGCCGAGCTGCATTTTCGAATGAGGCTGGAATTGGTACAGAGGTTATGGCTCATGGCAGTGCCAAAACTAATGAACCAGTAAAAGAAGGTTTAGTGGCCATGCTAGGCCCTGCTATTGATACATTATTAGTCTGCACTGCAACAGCGATGATTATTTTAATCTCGGGTGTGTGGCAAGGTACTGATGCTGAAGGGGTAAATTTATCGGCGCAGGCATTTGAAATTACGATGCCAGGTATTGGACCATATTTGCTTATTTTATGTGTGGTGTTTTTTAGTATTAGCACCATTTTTACTCAAGCATTTTATGGTGGCCAATGTTTTGCCTTTTTATTTGGTCGTAAACGTATTCGTTTTTATCAGTACTTTTATTTATTAGCTATTTTGTTTGCTGCGACAGCCAGCTTGCAAGAAATTGTGAATATTATTGATGCTGCTTATGCATTGATGGCGATACCGACGATGACGTCTGCTTTATTGTTAGCTCCTAAGGTTAGGGCTGCAGCAAAAGATTATTTCTCTCGGTTAGATGCTAATCGTTAACTGTAATGTATAAAAAAACGAGCCAAAATGGCTCGTTTTCATTTTTATTGATTCATTACAACTATCAAATATTGTATTTTATTTAAGTGCTAAGTGCTTAGCATGAAAACGCAGATGGTCTTCAATAAACGTTGCGATAAAATAATAGCTGTGGTCATAACCTGGCTGCATTCTTAGTTCAAGCGGATAACCTTTGTCTTTAGCTATTTGAACTAAGGCTTGTGGTTTTAACTGCTCGTCTAAAAAGTTGTCATTACTGCCTTGATCCACCAGCGTGGGCACAAATTGTTGGCTATTGGCCATTAACTCGCAGCTATCGTATTGTTGCCATTGCTGCTGATCATCACCTAAATAACCACGGAATGCTTTGATGCCCCATGGGCAGTCCATTGGGTGACAAATAGGACTAAATGCTGACAGGCTGTTATATCTGTGCGGATTTTTTAATCCTATGGTTAACGCGCCATGTCCACCCATTGAGTGGCCGCTAATACTGCGTTGCTCTGTTACTGGGAAATGGGCTTCAATCAGTGCTGGCAATTCGTTTACCACATAATCATACATTTGGTAATGCTGACTAAAGGGTGGTTTGGTGGCATTTAGATAAAAGCCTGCACCTAAACCAAAGTCATAAGCGCCGTCGGTATCATCTGCAACACCTTCACCTCTAGGGCTGGTATCAGGTGCGACAATAGCCATGCCTAACTCTGCTGCTATGCGTTGTGCACCTGCTTTTTGCATAAAGTTTTCATCAGTACAGGTGAGCCCTGACAACCAATATAAAACCGGCACTTTTTGGCTTTCGGCTTGTGGCGGTAAGTAAATAGCAAACCGCATGGTGCAATTAAGCGTACTTGATTGATGACTGTATTGCTTATGCCAACCACCAAATGCTTTGGTACTGCTGATACTTTCAATGGTCATGATGTGTCCTTATTTGTCAAACCGCAGTTAAGTCGTTTTACACTTAACTGCATCTGTCATGATAAATTAAGTGTTACTTGGCAAAGTGGATCACGCTGCGAATACTTTCACCTTTGTGCATTAAATCAAATGCATCATTAATGCCTTCAATACCCATGGTGTGAGTTATAAAGTGGTCAAGTTTAAATTCGCCAGCTAGGTATTGCTCAACAATACCAGGTAATTCACTGCGTCCTTTAACGCCACCAAATGCACTGCCACGCCATACGCGACCAGTAACTAATTGGAATGGACGGGTTGATATTTCTTGGCCTGCACCTGCTACACCAATAATGACGGATTCGCCCCAACCTTTATGACAGCATTCTAATGCACTGCGCATTACATTGACGTTACCAATACATTCAAATGAGAAATCGACACCACCGTCGGTCATTTCTACAATCACTTCTTGAATCGGCTTATCAAAGTTTTTAGGGTTAATGCAGTCGGTTGCCCCTAATTTTTTGGCAAGTTCGAATTTAGATTCGTTAAGGTCAATACCAATAATTCGGCTGGCGCCAGCCATGGTGGCACCAATAATTGCCGATAGACCAATACCGCCTAAACCAAAAATAGCGACAGTATCACCTTTTTGAACTTTAGCTGTTTTCAAGACAGCGCCCATACCGGTAGTCACACCACAGCCTAATAGACATACTTCTTCTAATGGCGCATCTTTACTGACTTTGGCTAATGATATTTCCGGTAATACTGTGTACTCAGAAAATGTTGAACAACCCATGTAGTGAAAAATTGGCTCACCATCTTTAAAGAAACGCGTGGTGCCGTCTGGCATTAACCCTTTACCTTGAGTTTCACGCACTGCGCTGCAAAGGTTGGTTTTACCAGAAGTACAGAATTTACATACTCCACATTCTGCTGTGTATAACGGAATAACATGATCGCCGACTTGTACGCTAGTAACGCCTTCACCGACCATGTGAACAATACCGCCGCCTTCATGACCAAGAATCGCCGGGAATACCCCTTCAGGATCATCACCTGAAAGCGTGAAAGCATCGGTATGACAAACGCCAGATGCCACAATACGTACCATGACTTCACCCGCTTTTGGGTACATTACGTCGACTTCTTCTACCGATAGTGGTTGGCCAGGTCCCCAAGCAATAGCGGCTTTGGATTTAATAAATTGTGCTGACATAAATGATTTCCTTAACATTAACGACCATGGTCAACATGGTTAAGTGGTTTTACTACAGTATAGTGTATTTAGCCATTGTATTTGTTTATCATAGAATGATAATTAGCTTATTTTGCAAATGACTTTTACGAGAATGTAATAATGATGAAGTGGGAAGGCATTTTTGAATTTGTGGCTGTGGCCGAAACTGACAGTTTTACAGTGGCTGGCAAGCGTTTGAGTATTTCTACCGCGCAGGTGAGTCGACAAATTAGTCAGCTTGAAAACCGTTTAAACACCAAATTATTTTATCGCACCACCCGCAAAGTATCGTTAACCGAAGAAGGTACGGTTTATTATCAGCATTGTCGCCAAGTATTAAACAGTCTTGATGAAGCAGAACGTGCTATTTCAAGCTTAAAAGATAAGCCTCAAGGACTGATTAGAATTACTGCACCAGTGACTTACGGTGAAAAGTTTATCATGCCGATAGTCATTGATTTTATGCAGCAATATCCTGACATTGAAGTGATTTGTGAGCTGACTAATCAGCAACTTGACTTAGTGGATGGTGGTTATGACTTGGCGATTAGGTTAGGGCGGTTAACTAATTCGACCATGATGGCAAAGCGGCTTACGAGTCGCAGCCAATATGTGTGCGCAGCCCCGAGTTATATCGCTAAATTCGGTACGCCTTATGCATTATCAGAGTTGAGCCAGCACAATTGTTTAATTGGCAGTCAGTCTCATTGGCATTTTGTTGAGCAAGGTAAACCCAAGACGGTAAAAGTGCATGGATCTTTAGCCTGTAGTAGTGGTTTAAGTTTATTAAATGCGGCTATTTGTGGTTTGGGGATTGTGCAGTTACCGGGATATTACGTCAATGATGCTATTACTGAAGGGGAGTTAGTGGTATTGCTGGCACCTTTTCAACAACCTAAAGAAGGTATTTGGGCTTTGTATCCGCATAATCGCCATTTATCACCCAAAGTGAGATTGCTGGTCGATAAGTTATCGCAAGAGTTGTAACTAGCTCATCGTTCGCAAATAACGCGCAATTTGCGCTTTTGGTAGGCTGGATATTTTATTGATCATATCAATGGTAATCGATTGCTTGGGCAGCTGTAGTTGTAATAGATCTATTTGATGTAACCATAAATGGCTGGTCATGGTGGCATCGGCTAAAGCGCGGTGAAACACACCATCGTTAGGTAACTGGTGATGATCTACAAGCGTGCCAAGCTTATGGTTGGGGGCATCTTGGCTTATCCGCCTTGATAATAATAACGAGCAAGCAAACTGACCAGTGTAATACAGTTTGCTATGGCTAAACTCAGCATCGAGAAACTTTTTATCAAAGCTGGCATTGTGTGCCACCAAATTAAAACCATCAATAAACTTAGCAAACTGCCCCATGACTTGTTTGGACGCAGGGGCATGTTTAAGCATATCGTTACTAATACCAGTGTATTGCTCAATAAAACTATTGACTCGCCGACCAGGATTAATCAATTCCTGAAAAGTATCGACTATTTGACCATTAACTAACTTAACCGCACCAATTTCTATGGCTCGGTCACCGTTATCTGGTGATAATCCTGTGGTTTCAAAGTCGAGTATCACGACGTGATTGGCGAGTTTCATCAATTTACACCTATTTACCGATACACTATTTACCAATACAGAATGAGCCAAAAATCTTGCCCAATAGATCATCTGAGGTGAATTTACCGGTGATCTCAGATAAGGCCATTTGTGTCATGCGCAGTTCTTCTGCCAGTAACTCTCCAGCTAAATACACTTCAAGTTGTTCTTTACCCAGTTGTAAATGATTTGCAGCAAGATCGAGTGCTTCTAAATGGCGGCGGCGGGCAATAAAACCACCTTCTAAGTTACTTTGGTAACCCATTAATGATTTGAGGTGTTGCTTTAACTCATCAACCCCTAAACCTGTTTTAGCTGATATCCTATAAACGCTGTAACCTTGCTCTTCGGTGTTATTTAAGGTTTCACCGGTTAGGTCAGCTTTATTACGTATCACTGTCACTCCCAGCTTTGCTGGTAGACGGTCGATAAAGTCAGGCCAAATTTCGTGCGGATCTATGGCGTCAGTTGTGGTGCCATCGACCATAAACAAGACTCTATCGGCACTGGCTATTTCTGCCCATGCGCGTTCGATACCTATTTGTTCAACCGTATCGAGTGTGTCTCGTAACCCAGCCGTATCGATAATGTGCAGTGGCATACCGTCTAAGTGGATATGTTCCCGCAATACGTCACGAGTTGTGCCTGCTATTTCAGTCACAATTGCCGATTCTTTACCGGCTAATGCATTGAGTAAGCTTGATTTACCAGCATTAGGACGGCCGGCAATCACAACTTTCATTCCTTCACGGATGATTGAACCTTGTTTGGCGCTGGCTTGCACTGTGTCTAGCTTATCGATGATTTTATATAAGGCGTTGGCAATTTTACCATCGGATAGAAAGTCGACTTCCTCATCGGGGAAATCAATCGCGGCTTCCACATATAAACGCAGGTTGGTGACTTGGTCGACAAGCTCATGAACTTCTTTTGAGAATTCACCTTGTAGTGATTGCAAGGCACTTTTTGCTGCTTGTTCACTGGTGGCGTCAATTAAGTCAGCAATCGCTTCTGCTTGAGTTAAGTCGAGTTTATCGTTCATAAAGGCTTGTTCGCTAAATTCACCTGGTCTAGCAATACGAATACCGTCTATTTCCATCACTCGCTTAATTAGCATGTCGAGTACTATTTGACCGCCATGGCCTTGCAGTTCTAGGACATCTTCGCCGGTAAATGAATTTGGTCCTTTAAAAAATAGTGCAATCCCTTGATCAATCACCTGACCGTCAGCATTGTTAAAGTCACAATATTCTGCGTAACGCGTTTTGGGTATGTGGCCAATAATCGCTGTCGCGACATTAGTGGCTAAATCACCAGAAATACGAATGATGCCTACGCCACCTCGTCCAGGGGCGGTGGCTTGTGCCACAATAGTGTCTGTTGTCACGGTATTACCTATAAAATTGATAAAGGAAAAGGCGGCTAATCAGCCGCCTTTTTAATCAGTTATACAACATTGAGCTTAGGCTTATTTTATGCCATTTTTCTCAAGGCCAGCATAAATAATTTTCTGCTGTGTGATTGCAACTAAGTTACCCACTAGCCAGTAAAGTACTAGACCTGCTGGGAACCATAAGAAGAATACGGTAAAGATAACTGGCATCCACTGCATCATTTTTACTTGCATTGGATCCATTGTTGGCGCTACCGGTTGCATTTTCTGCATCAAGAACATTGATAAGCCCATTAACAATGGCAATACATAGTATGGATCTTGGACCGATAAATCATTAATCCAAAGCATGAATGGCGCGTGGCGTAATTCATAGCTTTCTAGTAGCACCCAATATAGTGCAATGAAGATTGGCATTTGTAATAGAATAGGTAAGCAACCGCCCATAGGGTTTACTTTCTCTTTCTTATACAGCTCCATCATAGCTTGACCCATCTTTTGACGGTCATCACCAAAGCGTTCTTTCATCTCTGCCAATTTAGGCTGTAGATTACGCATTTTGGCCATAGAGGTATATTGCTTTTTAGTCAGCGGATATAGACCACCACGGACGGTGAGAGTGATCAAAATAATAGCCACACCCCAATTGCCCACAAATGATTGATAGAACATCAATAACCAATGGATTGGAATCGCTAACCACCATAAGAAACCGTAATCAACAACCAAGTTTAAGGTTTCAGAAATAGCTGAAAGCTCTTTTTGGTTTTTAGGGCCAACATAAAACTGTGAGCTAATTTCTTGAGTTGCGCCAGGAGCAATATCATATACCGCACCACGGAAACCAATATTAGCCATTCCACCAGCACTCATACTTGAGAAAATGGTGTTTGAATCTGTTGCTGGCGGCACCCAAGCTGACACAAAGTAATGTTGTAGCATTGCTGCCCAACCACCCTGTGTTACTTTAGCAAGATTTTTGTCAGCCATATCGTCAAAGTTATATTTCTCATAACGAGTATCTTGAGCCGAGAAAGCACCACCACGATAGGTTGGCATCATCATGCTGCTTTCAGATTCTTTAATCGTTTGCTTAATTTGACCATACATTTGCACTTGTAACGGTGCAGCCGAAGTATTGTTGATGCTGTAATCTACGCCGACATCATATTGACCACGGGTGAACGTAAAGGTTTTTACGTAGGTGACACCGTTGTCTGCTGTATAAGTAAATGGCACGGTTAATGTGTCTTTACCTTCAGCTAAAGAATATGAATTGGTTTGAACACTATAAGCAGCTCGACCATTGGCACTACTATCAATACCATCACGACCAATAAGTCCGCTTTGGGCGATATAAGTGAAATTGTTCTTTTGTTCTAAAATGACAAATGGGTCACTACTGTCAATTTCGCGTTTATGTTCCACTAATGCGGCATAAACTATGTCACCACCAATCGGGCTGATTTTAATATCAAGCTGATCAGTTTTAACGCTAATAAGGTTTTTATTTGCAGGTAATTCTATTGGTTCCCCAGAGATATCTGCTTCTGGAACGTCAGCACTGTGTTGTGAGGCGGCGTTAGTTTGGCTAACAGTTTGAGCTGTTGCCGGTTTTGGTGCTTTATCTGTTTGCCATTGTTGCCACATTAAAAAGCTGACAAACAGCAGACCGATTAGCAATATATTGCGTTGAGATTCCATAGCCTATTTATTACACCTGTCATTTTTAGGGGGGACGGGATCACTACCGCCGGGATGTAAAGGGTGACATTTTAATATGCGTTTCATTGCAAACCAACTACCTTTCACTGTTCCATGTGTTTTTATTGCTTCGATAGCATAATAAGAACAAGTTGGATTGAACCGACACCGCGGTCCCAATAAAGGGCTGATAAGAATTTGGTAACCACGGATAACCGTAGTTGCTAGCCATTGTAACGGCGACTGAGTTTGCGCCATAGCTTTTCTATTAATTTGTGTAGTTCTGCATTTTCCATTTCCATCACGCCATTTCTGACTAATACAACGATATCTATATCTGGGATGTCGTGTTGATGTAAACGAAAACTATCTCTTATCACACGTTTAATACGATTACGTTGGTTTGCACGTTTAACAAAACGTTTGGCCACAGTTAATCCTAAACGAGGATGTTGCTCTGAATTTGGAATTGCGAGCAGAGTTATTTCAGCAGAGGATGCTTTGATTGGATTGGAGAATACAGATTTAAATTGCGCGGGAGTTAACAAACGTAACTCCCGCGAAAAGGTATAGCTAGTCACCTAGTTATCTACTTACGCAGATAAACGAGCGCGACCTTTCGCACGGCGACGTGCAAGGACCTTACGGCCGCCTACAGTAGCCATACGAGCGCGGAAGCCGTGAGAACGCTTGCGCTTCAGGTTGCTAGGTTGAAAAGTACGTTTACTCATGATGGCAATCCGTCTTTGTTAGTGAATTTACCTTATCTCCAACATTAGAGGTAAGGGCAAAAAAGAGGCCGAATTGTAATCACTTTAAGTAGCCTCGTCAATAACGAAAGTACTTATATGACAAATTTCTGCCAATCTTTATTTGAAGCTACTATCGATTAAGCACCAGAAGATGTGGATAAGTCTGTGTACAGACACTATATCTTGTGGATCTTTCGTTGTTTCAGTAGATCAAAGAAATGCTATTATAGATCAAGGTGGATCGGTTAATAAAGCTGGATTTGCTTGAATCTTGCAATTAATGGATCGATTTTGATCTTCGCTGATCTCAGATATATACACAGAATGATCCCGCTGGGGATAATTCTTCTTTAAAGGATAGCGATCATTGTGATCTCCCTATAGAATACACCTCCTTTGATTAAAGATATTTGGGGATAAATAAGTGGCGGTTTCACTTTGGCAACAATGTATCGGTAGACTGCAAGACGAGTTATCAGCACAGCAGTTCAGTATGTGGATCCGTCCGTTACAGGCTGAAATGGATGGTGATACTTTGGTTTTGTATGCGCCAAATCGTTTTGTGCTGGATTGGGTACGCGATAAATACATCAATATCATTAATCAATTTTTTACTGAACAAATGGGCAGTAATGCACCTAAGTTACGTTTTGATATTGGTAGCCGTCCTTCAGCTCGTCCGGTTGCGCCAGCTCCTGTAGCGGCTAAGCCTGTTAATCGCCAAACTAAAGCCCAGGTAGGAACGACGTCCTTTAATACCCAGGCTGAACCGATTATTAACCCTAATCATCGTAGCAATATTAATCCTACTTACCAATTTGATAACTTCGTTGAAGGTAAATCGAACCAGTTAGGTAAAGCTGCTGCATTGCAAGTTTCTGAAAATCCTGGTGGTGCTTATAATCCGTTATTTTTATATGGCGGCACTGGTTTAGGTAAAACTCACCTTTTACACGCTGTAGGTAATGGCATTATTAAAAATAATCCCAATGCCAAAGTGGTGTATATGCATTCTGAGCGTTTTGTTCAGGACATGGTTAAAGCGCTGCAAAATAACGCGATCGAAGAATTTAAGCGTTATTACCGTAGTGTTGATGCGCTATTTATTGATGACATTCAATTTTTTGCCAATAAAGATCGTTCACAAGAAGAGTTTTTCCATACCTTTAATGCATTGTTAGAAGGTAATCATCAAATTATTTTAACCTCAGACCGTTATCCGAAAGAGATCGACGGGGTAGAGGATCGCTTAAAATCTCGCTTTGGTTGGGGCTTAACGGTTGCTATTGAGCCACCTGAATTAGAAACCCGCGTAGCGATTTTAATGCGTAAAGCACAAGAGAGCGGAATAAACCTACCTGATGAAGTGGCATTCTTTATTGCCAAGCGTTTACGTTCAAACGTACGTGAATTAGAAGGTGCACTAAACCGCGTGATTGCTAATGCTAACTTTACTGGCCGCCCAATCACTATCGACTTTGTGCGTGAAGCATTAAGAGATCTCTTGGCACTACAAGAAAAATTAGTCACTATAGATAATATTCAGAAGACTGTTGCTGAATACTACAAAATAAAAATGGCAGATATGCTGTCTAAACGCCGTTCTCGCAGTGTGGCAAGGCCTAGACAAGTGGCGATGGCGCTATCTAAAGAACTTACTAACCAAAGTTTACCGGAAATTGGTGATGCTTTTGGTGGTCGTGACCATACGACAGTGTTACATGCTTGTCGTAAAATCGCCCAATTGCGCGAAGAAAGTCATGATATTAAAGAAGATTATGCTAACTTGATTAGAACTTTGTCTTCTTAATTCAGGGAATGTTGACACGATGAAATTTTCAATTGATAGGGACGCCCTATTAAAGCCGTTGCAGCTAGTGTGCGGCGCGGTAGAACGCAGACACAACTTACCTATTTTAGCCAACTTATTAGTTGAAGTTAGTGAGTCATCACTTAAGCTAACAGGCACTGATTTAGAGGTTGAGTTGGTGGGCCAAGCGGCTATTCATGGTGACATTGATATCGGTCGTACGACGGTTCCGGCTAAAAAGTTACTGGATATTGTTAAGTCATTACCAGAGCAGAGTGAATTAAAGGTCGAGCAACAAGATAATAAATGGTTATTGCGTTCAGGTCGCAGCCGTTTTTCATTGGCAACATTACCCGCCGAAGATTATCCCAACGTTGAAGAATTCCAAGCGGATATCGAATTTAGCTTAAAGCAAGGCGTGTTGAAGTCGATTATTGATTCAACTCAGTTTTCAATGGCTAACCAAGATGTCCGTTATTACCTCAATGGTTTGTTATTTGAAACGGAAGGCAATGTATTACGTGCTATTGCCACCGATGGACACCGTTTAGCCTTAAGTCATCGTACGCTTGATGTTTCATTACCCGAAAAACAAGTGATTGTGCCTCGTAAAGGGGTGGTTGAAATGGCGCGCTTGCTCGACAGTGACGACCAGGACATTACCATTGCCATTGGTGATAATGCCATTAGAGCGATTACCAGTTCCGCGGTATTTACCAGTAAGCTTGTCGATGGCCGTTTCCCTGATTACCGCCGAGTGTTACCTAAGGGTGGCAATAAGGTGGTTATCGCCAGTCGTAACCAATTAAAACAAGCGTTAACTCGTGCGTCTATTCTTTCGAATGAGAAATTCCGTGGAGTACGTATTCAGCTTGAATCTGGCTTATTGAAAATTACTGCCAATAATCCTGAACAAGAAGAAGCTGAAGAGATCATTGATGTTGAATATGACTCTGATAAGCTAGAAATTGGTTTTAACGTCAGTTATCTACTCGATGTGTTAAATAACTTAGCCAGTGATGAAGTACGAATTACTTTAATTGATGGCAATTCAAGTGCCTTGATTGAGAACCACAAAGAAGAAGATTCTATGTATGTCGTGATGCCAATGCGTCTGTAATGCGTTATTGTGTTATTGCTATATGAAAGGTGCTGCAAAGCACCTTCTTTGTTTCTACCGTTTTATTGGGTTATCACAATAGGTCTTCATGAGTTTATCGCGTATTACCATAGGTTCATTTCGTAATATTACCTCAGCATCATTACAACCGGGTGATGGCTTAAATTTGATTTACGGTCAAAATGGCAGTGGCAAAACCAGTATTCTCGAAGCTATTTATTTTTTGGGTATGGGCCGTTCGTTTAGAAGCCATTTATCCCAACGTGTGATCAACCATGATGACGATAAACTGACTTTGTTTGCGCATTTAATTGATGCTGACAGAGATTGTAAAATTGGCTTACGTCGTCATCGAAGCGGTGAGATCGAAGTAAAAATTGATGGCGAGAAAGTAAAGCGTTTATCAACCCTGGCCGAAACGTTACCCATTCAAGTTATTACTCCCGAAAGTTTTTCTTTGTTGTTCGAGGGACCTAAAGCCCGCCGTCAATTTATTGATTGGGGTGCATTTCATTCTGACCCACATTTTTATCAAGCTTGGGTGAATACTAGAAAGGTATTAAAGCAACGAAACCAATTACTTAGAAATCACTCTCCCTATAACCAAATACAGTTTTGGGATAAGGAGTTGGTGCGGTATGCTGAACAGGTTACCGATATACGAAATCAATATGTAGACTCGTTAAATGTGCTACTAAAGGGTATAATCGGAGTGTTTTTACCTCAGATTGATATTAAGGTTTCTTTTACTCGAGGATGGGATAGTAAAACGGATTTTGCCCAATTACTTGAAAACCAATACTCAAGAGATTTAGCCGCTGGAAATACGGGCAGCGGCCCCCACAAAGCAGATTTACGTTTGCGCGTGGGTAATTTACCGGCGCAGGATGCGTTGTCCCGTGGACAATTAAAATTATTAGTCTGTGCACTGCGTATTGCACAGGGAAAGTTGCTCAAACAACAACTAGATAAAAATAGTATTTATCTAGTCGACGATTTACCGTCGGAGTTGGATGCACAGCATAGGCAGCTATTGCTACAGCAGTTAACCGAAACCGGTGCACAAATTTTTGTCACTGCGATCGAACCGCAAGCAATAGTCGATTCGTTATCTAGCCCTCCAAACAGGATGTTTCATGTGGAACAAGGGTTGGTAACGGTTATTGAATAACAACGAGAGATAAATATGTCAGAGAATAGTTACGATTCTTCGAGTATCAAGGTATTAAAAGGCCTTGATGCAGTCCGTAAGAGACCTGGTATGTACATTGGTGATACTGATGATGGCACAGGTCTTCATCACATGGTATTCGAAGTGGTCGATAACTCTATCGATGAAGCTTTAGCAGGCCATTGTAGTGATATCACCATTAGCATTCATTCAGATGGTTCAGTCTCAGTAAAAGACGATGGTCGTGGTATTCCTGTTTCGATACATGAAGAAGAGGGTATCTCTGCCGCTGAAGTTATTATGACCGTACTTCATGCTGGCGGTAAGTTTGATGATAACTCTTATAAAGTCTCTGGTGGTCTGCACGGTGTGGGTGTTTCGGTCGTTAATGCGTTATCGAAAAAACTACAGTTAACCATTCGTAGAGCAGGTAAAGTCTATGAGCAGTTCTATACTCATGGTGTACCCGATGCGCCTATCAAAGAAATTGGTGATGCGGTTAAAACCGGTACCGAACTCCGCTTTTGGCCAAGTGGTGACACGTTTACCAATGTTGAATTTCATTTTGAAATTTTAGCCAAACGCGTACGTGAACTATCATTCTTAAACTCAGGTGTCGGCATTCGTTTAGTTGACGAGCGCGACGGTAAAGATGAGTTCTTTAAGTATGAAGGCGGTATTAGTGCTTTTGTTGATTACTTAAACCGTAATAAAACGCCGATTAACAAAGATGTTTTCCATTTTTCTCATGAGCGCGAAGATGGTATCACCGTTGAAGTTGCGATGCAGTGGAACGATGGTTATCAAGAGAATATTTTCTGTTTTACTAATAATATTCCTCAGCGTGATGGTGGTACTCACTTAGCCGGTTTCCGTGGTGCTTTAACACGTAACTTGAACAACTACATGGAACGTGAAGGTTTTAACAAAAAAGGCAAAACTAACGCGACAGGTGACGACGCGCGCGAAGGCTTAACTGCGGTTATTTCAGTAAAAGTACCTGATCCAAAGTTTAGCTCGCAAACTAAAGACAAACTTGTGTCTAGTGAAGTGAAAAGCGCTGTTGAACAAACAATGGGTGAGCAGTTAAACGATTATCTATTAGAAAACCCAGCAGATGCTAAATTAATTGTGGGTAAAATTGTTGATGCAGCACGTGCTCGTGAAGCGGCGCGTAAAGCCCGTGAAATGACTCGTCGTAAAGGCGCACTAGATTTAGGTGGTTTGCCAGGTAAGTTAGCTGACTGCCAAGAGAAAGATCCTGGTCTTTCTGAAATATACATAGTGGAAGGGGACTCTGCTGGCGGATCAGCCAAGCAGGGACGTAATCGTAAAAACCAAGCAATTCTTCCGCTAAAGGGTAAGATCTTAAACGTAGAAAAAGCGCGTTTTGACAAGATGTTATCTTCACAAGAAGTGGCAACGCTGATTACTGCATTAGGTTGTGGCATTGGCCGCGATGAATATAATCCAGATAAGACTCGTTATCACAACATCATCATCATGACCGATGCTGACGTCGACGGCTCACACATTCGTACTTTGCTGTTGACCTTCTTCTTCCGTCAAATGCCTGAATTGATCCAACGTGGCTATATTTATATTGCTCAACCACCACTTTTCAAAGTGAAAAAAGGTAAGCAAGAACAGTATTTGAAAGATGAGCCAGCATTAACTGAGTATTTAACCACTCAAGCACTCGATGGCACCAATATTTATCCAAGCCCAGGTGCTTTTGGTATGTCTGGTGAGCCATTAGAGCGTTTAGTGGCGCAGTATCGTGAAGTTGAGCGCATTATTAAGCGCTTAGAAAAACGCTACCCAACCAACCTACTTGACCGTATGTTGTATCACCCAGAAGTGACTACTGCAGTGTTAAGTGACGAAGCGCAAATGACGGCATGGTGTAATGGCTTCATTGCAGATCTAGTAGAACGTGAAAGTAGCGGTATTATTTTTACAGCTAATGTAATGCTTGACCCTGAGCGCAAGGTTTACACTCCTAGCGTGACAATCCGCAAGCACGGTATTGATACTAACTATCTATTTGGTTATGACTTCTTCACATCATCTGATTATCAGCGTATCGCTAAGCTAGGTGCTGCATTAGAGGGGATGATTGAAGAGGGTGGTTATGTACAACGTGGCGAACGTGTTAAAGAAGTTGAAAGCTTCTTAGAAGCATTAGATTGGACTATTAGTGAAGCTAAACGCGGCCTATATATTCAACGTTATAAAGGATTGGGTGAAATGAACCCTGAACAATTGTGGGAAACTACAATGGATCCAGAATCACGTCGTATGTTACGCGTTACTATTGAAGATGCGGTTGCTGCTGATCAGCTATTTACATGTTTGATGGGTGACCAAGTTGAGCCGCGTCGTGAGTTTATTGAAACTAACGCGCTTAATGTGGCCAACTTAGACGTATAACAAAATTTTAGTGTATAAATGGGTGCCTTTGGCACCCATTTTTGTTTTTAGTGCTATGGTTATAATAGTATTTACTTAACATTTAATAAGGCTATTTACAGTGGTTATTGGTTTCTTTAAAAAATTGTTTAATGTTCGAGACCGCAATGAACAGGCCAAATTCACTGGCATTAGCACTGCAGAGAAACGTCAGCAAACCAAATCCAAAGCACCAGTACCTGCAATAGAGGTTACGCAACATCAAGCTGTTGAATCACAGTTAGATCTGTCGGCTTTATTTTACAGTTTATTATTTGCAAACCAACAAACTACAACAACAGGAATAGCGAATAATTTAGAGCGAAGCGTGATGCACAATATTGAACTGGCATTAAGCTCACCTCAGTCGATTGCGGAAAATGTATTAAAGCTGCCCAGCAAAATACTCGAGCTAGATAAAAAACTAGGCGACGACAGTATTGAAACCCAAGAACTAATACAACTTATTGAACAAGACCCTCTGTTGTGTGTTGAAGTACTTAAGTTATGTAATTCGCCTGCTTTTAAACGAGCTGAGAATGATGTTAGCAGTATTCAACAAGCGCTAGTACAAGTTGGGCGACAACAATTAAGGCAATTTATTACCGCGAGCTTAGCCCGTGAGTTAATTGATATAAAGCCTATTTATTTTAGACGCTTTGGGGCTGAAATCTGGCGTCATTCTATGCAAGTTGCTTTTTTGGCCAGCGAGTTAGCGAGCCCCGAGCAACGAGACAGCGCTTTTTTAGTGGGCTTACTGCATGATGTAGGTAAAATTGCGATTTTTAAAATGCTGGTGGATGCTTTTTATCAAGCAGAACCTGGAGAGCAGCCTAATTCAATACTATTTAAGCAGGTGATGACCACAAAATCGTTGACCTTAAGTGCACTGTTAGCGCGCTGTTGGCAATTACCACTGCACTTTGAAACACCGTTAACGTTATTGGCCAATACCAATATTAAACCTACTGATGGCATGACACTGCTTATTTGGAAAGCCAATATTATTAGTGAGTGTTCAATGCTGCAGCAAGTCGACAAATTGCCTCAACCAGCACTAGCCGTGTTGTTAGCTCAGGTTGAGTGTAGTGAAGAAGATTTTATCTTTTTGCATCAAAAGCTTATCCAGTTTTAAATTAATATCAATGCGGGTAAGGTGTCTGCCTTAACCTTTTATAGCCCCACGTTGTGGCTGATACTCTTAAGCCATAAAAAGTAAGTCATAAGAAGTAATCCATAAAAAAAGCGCCTTGCGGCGCTTTTATCTCAGCTACAGCTAATTTACATTATTGCAGCAACGAAATGTCTGCAACGTGCAAGAACTGCTCACGAAGATTGGTTAATAACGCTAAACGGTTATTTTTCAATGCTTCATCATCTGCCATTACCATCACATCTTCAAAGAACTGATCGACGTTTTCGCGTAAGTCAGCCAATAGCGTTAATGCTTGTTGGTAATCGCCATCAGCAAACAGCGGGGCTAACTGTGGTTGTAATTGTACAAGCTTATCAGCTAGCGCTTTTTCTGCTGGTTCTGTTAATAGAGCTGAATTGATGGTTGCGGGTAATTCGCCTTCAACTTTAGCCAATATATTAGAAACACGTTTATTTGCCGCTGCTAGCGCTGTAGAAGCTTCTAAGCTACGGAAATGCGATACAGCTTTAACACGACTGTCAAAATCAGCAGGTTTGGTTGGACGACGAGCTAGTACAGCTAAAATAACGTCAACTTGAATGCCTTTATCTTGGTACCAAGCGCGGAAACGTGCGAGAAGAAACTCAAGTACATCTTCACTAGTATTAGTGTTAGTGATATTAGTCGCATGTAAAGCTTGTGCTTTAGCAATTAACTCTACCAAGTCCAATGGCAGTTTGTTTTCTACGATAACGCGCAAAATACCAATGGCTGCACGGCGAAGTGCAAATGGGTCTGCTGCACCTTTTGGTGCTTGGCCAATGCCAAAAATACCCACAAGCGTATCTAACTTTTCAGCTAAAGCAACCGCACATGAAACGCTGGCTGTTGGTACTGTATCACCCGAGAATTTAGGTTTGTACTGCTCTTCAAGTGCGATAGCAACAGCTTCTGTTTCGCCATCTAAGCGGGCGTAGTGCATGCCCATAGTGCCTTGAGTATCAGTAAATTCCATGACCATGTTGGTCATAAGGTCTGCTTTAGACAATAAACCGGCGCGACTAGCATCTACATTGTTGGTTTCAACACCGTTGTTGTTCATTTGCGTAGCAATGAAACCTGCAAGTTCCGAAATACGTTCAACACGCGCTTTCAATGTGCCTAATTGTTTTTGAAACACCACGGTTTCTAAGCTGGCAATACGAGATGCTAATGTTTGCTTTTTATCGGTGTTAAAGAAAAACTCCGCATCAGCAAGACGTGGGCGAACCACTTTTTCGTTGCCTGAAATAATCTGCTGCGGATCTTTAGATTCGATATTAGTAACAAAGATAAAGTTAGGCAATAATTTGCCGGCTTTATCAAATACTGGGAAGTATTTTTGATCACCTTTCATGGTGTAAACTAAGGCTTCTGAAGGCACATTTAAAAACTTTTCTTCAAAGCTAGCTGTTAACACTATTGGCCATTCAACCAGTGAAGCCACTTCTTCAAGTAGTCCATCTTGAATATCGGCAATACCACCTAATTTTGCTGCAGCTGCTTCAGCATCAGCTTTGATTAGCGATTTACGTAATTCATAATCTGCTAGGACTTTACCTTGCTCTTTTAGCGCGGCTAAATAATTGTCGGCATGATCTAACTCAAAGCTGGCTTTACCCATAAAGCGGTGGCCACGAATAATGCGGTCAGATTTAATACCAAGCAATTCACCTGCAACTAATTCGCTACCTAATAACATTGTCACGGTGTGGACCGGGCGAATAAACTGAGTTTTGTTGTTACCCCAACGCATTGGCTTAGGGATTGGTAACTTATCGAGTGCGCGTTGTGCCATGTCAGCTATTAAGCTTTTAGTTTCAACGCCAACCACTTTAGCTTGATGGACTAACCATTCACCTTTATCGGTGACTAATCGCTCTGCTTGCTCAACCGTAATACCGTTACCACGAGCCCAGCCTTGTGCTGCTTTAGTTGGGTTACCGTCAGCATCAAATGCTGAGCTAACCGCGGGGCCGCGTTTTTCAACGACTTTATCGGCTTGTGCTAATGCTAGACCCAACACATTAATCGCTAAGCGGCGAGGGGCGGCATACCAAACTGCAGACTCAAAAGGTAAATCAGCTTTAGTTAATTCATCTGTAAAGCTCGTTAAAAATGATTCAGCTAACGTGCGCAGCGCTTTTGGTGGTAATTCTTCGGTACCCACTTCAATGAGTAAGTTTTCAAAATTCATTCGTTACCTCTACTTACACATTGGGAAGCCAAGAGCTTCACGTGCTTGATAATAAGATTCTGCAACACCTTTTGCCATAGTACGAACGCGAAGGATATAACGCTGACGTTCAGTGACTGATATAGCATGGCGAGCATCAAGTAAGTTAAAAGCGTGTGATGCTTTCATTACTTGCTCGTAAGCAGGTAGTGGTAATGGCTTTTCTAGTGATAATAAGTGCATGCACATCTTTTCACATTGATCGAATAGGGTGAACATAAAATCGACATCGGCATGTTCGAAGTTATAGGTAGACTGTTCTACTTCGTTCTGATGGAAAATGTCACCATAAGTGACACGACCAAGTGGTCCGTCAGTCCAAACAAGATCGTATACGCTATCCACTTCTTGAATGTACATGGCTAAACGCTCAAGCCCGTAAGTGATTTCACCTGTAACAGGGCTACATTCAATTCCGCCAACTTGTTGGAAGTAGGTGAACTGAGTCACTTCCATACCATTAAGCCAAATTTCCCAACCCAAACCCCAAGCACCTAATGTTGGCGACTCCCAGTTATCTTCAACAAAACGAATGTCATGTACTTTGGTGTCGATGCCAAGTGCTTCAAGTGAGCCCAAATATAGCTCTTGAATATTATCTGGAGATGGCTTTAGCACTACTTGAAATTGGTAGTAATGTTGCAGGCGGTTTGGGTTTTCACCATAACGTCCATCAGTAGGACGGCGAGACGGTTGCACGTATGCACTGCTCATTGGCTCCGGGCCTAATGAACGTAAGAACGTCTGCGGGTGGAAAGTACCAGCGCCAACTTCCATATCTAGAGGTTGAACAATTGCGCAACCTTGCTGCGCCCAATATTCCTGAAGGGTTAGGATGAAACCCTGAAATGTCTTTACGTCGTGTTTCGTCGTCATGTCTACTACTGTCAGGCTATTAATAGAAAATGTTAATGATTATACCTTGTAGAGCAAGGCAGATGTAGGTTATTTTTTAACGTACTACTAAAAACGTTAATGGAACCATACCATGCAAGTTAACCGATGTGGCTGGGTAAGTGAAGACCCTTTATATCAGCATTACCACGATACAGTATGGGGACGTCCTGAGTTTGATGCCAAACAGCTTTTTGCTAAGCTTTGTCTTGATGGTCAACAAGCTGGATTATCTTGGATTACGATTCTTAAAAAGCAACAAAACTACCAACAACTGTTTGCTAATTTTGAGCCGAGTATTATTGCTCAGTACGATCAAGCTAAAGTGGAAGCGTTAATGCTTGAACCAGGTATTGTACGTAATCGTCTTAAAATAAACTCGATCATCAGAAATGCTAAAGCTTATTTAGCATTTGTGGAGCAGGGTGATGATTTTTCTAAGTTTTTATGGAGTTTTGTCGACGGTGAACCGAGAGCAAACAACTTCAGTTCATCAAGCCAAGTTCCTGCACAAACACCAGAATCTGAAGCTATGTCTAAAGCGTTAAAAAAGCTTGGTTTTAACTTTGTTGGCCCAACAATTTGTTATGCCTTTATGCAAGCGGTAGGTATGGTGAATGACCACACGACTGACTGTCATTGTTACAGCCAGTATTGATTTTGATATTTATATAAAAAAAGGGTGTTCCACGTGGAACACCCTTTTTATTGGATTAATTTAATCGTTAGATTTTTTCAAAGAAAAAAGGCTTACGTTTATGTTTATCACCATTGAGTTGATTCATGGTTTCTGAATTAAACAGCTTACCATTAACCATAGTGTAAGTGACTTTATCCGTCGTTCTGATATCGGCTAATGGATCGCCATCAATCACTATTAAGTCAGCCAATTTACCCACTTTAATAGAACCTAGTTGATGGTCCATACCAAAGGTTGTCGCCGGATTGATTGTTGCGGTTTTTAATACTTCCATATTACTCATGCCGCCTTGAGCAAACATCCACATTTCCCAATGTGCAGCTAATCCTTCTCGTTGACCATGAGCACCAATATTAGGTTTAACGCCGATGTTGTTTAACTCATTGGCTACGCGGGCAACATTAAAGTGGTTGTAATGTTCATCTGGCGCGGTAGTGCGGCGCATTGAACGGGCATCAAGAATATCATGCGGGACATACATGCTTAGACGAGGGTGAGCCCAAACGTCTGTTTTGTCATACCAGTAATGCTCGCCAGAAATACCACCATAAGCGACAACTAAGGTCGGTGTGTAGTGTACTTCAGTTTGGCTCCAGAATTGTTTGATGTCATTGTATATAGACGCTGCTGGTAACGAATGTTCTACCGTGGTGTGACCATCCGCTATCATCGATAAATTGTGTTGCAGCAAACTGCCTCCTTCAGGTACTACCATCATTTCGAGCTCTCGTGCGGCAGCAATAATCTGTTGTCGTTGATCTCGACGTGGCTGGTTGTAACTCTTAACACTAAATGCACCGACTTTTTTAAGACGCTCTAAGTGGAACTTTGCGTCATCAAGTGAATCTACATGCGAGGTATAGCCTGGTAAGTTGGCTCCGTATAATATAGTCCCGGTTGAGAAAATACGAGGGCCAACAATATTGCCTGCTTTTTGTTGTTCAGAAGCAGCAAAAATTTCGGTAGTGTCATTCGATGGGTCGTGAATAGCCGTTACCCCAAGTGACAGCCCAGAATATAAGGCCCAGTTTTGTTGTGGAATAATTTCATCATCCGCTTGTCCGCCGTGGGCGTGAGCATCAAATAAGCCCGGCATAATGGTTTTACCACTAATATCGATAATCTGGGCATTTTTTGGGATCACCGAATTGGCATCACCGACTGTGACAATTTTATTGTCTTTAACGATAACAACACCATTATCTATCACCTGATCATTTTCCATGGTGATCACTTTACCGCCAGTAAACACTACTGTTCCACGTGGAACATCGGCTTTATCTTTAAAGCCAATAGAGGTTATTTTTGGATCGACCTTGGTTTCTGCTTTTACATATTGAGTGTCTACATCGGCTTGATATAAATCAGGGCCCAATGTCCAATACAGTTGGTTATTTTTACCGTTCCAGCTAATGCTTTCACCTGCACGAGCACTCAGTTGAGTAATGGGTAAGTTGGTTGCTTTAGGACCAATCGCAATGGTTTCACCGTGTTTAGCAAAAGGAGTGACGTACACTCTAAAACGCTCAGCAAAAGCCAAGTGCTCACCGTTTGGTGATAAACGAAACTCGGTAGCATGGTCGCTAGTGTAATGGGTACGCTTTTCAAAACCGTTCATGCCGATTGATGCAAACTCTGGTGTCTCACCTGAATCCATAAAGTAAACTCGGTCTGAGTCGTCACCGAATTGTGGCTGATGGCCACTGGCGGTTAGTTTAGTGCTTTGCTTTCCTTTGATATCGACTTTATATAAACCCGGTTCTTGTGACCAAGTTCGTGGTGTCATGTAACCGCCGCGAGCCTTTCGATAAACAACATATTCGCCATCAGGCGAAAAGGTTGGCTCGACATATTTGCCAGGCTCGTTGGTCAACACCTTGGCTTTACCACCTCTGGCGCTAACCACACTGACGGTGCCTTGCTGTTGGTCGTTCCAAGTGGTGAATACGATGTCTTTACCGTCACGTGACCACTGTGGAAACAGCTCATTGATGTCATCATCTAAACGGGTTAATCGTTTATGTTTACCATCTTTAATATCACGAATCCAAATTTTACCTAAGGCTTCAAATACTACTTTTTCGCCGTCAGGTGACACTTGTGCCATACGCAGCATTTTTACATCAAATTCATCTTGATCTAAGTTTTGAGTAAAGCGGACCGATGGTTGAATATCTCTTTGAGATTTAACACTGAATGGAATGTCAGATATTTTTTTACTGTCGACATCAAGTTTATTAATTTTACCTTTAGCCCAAAATACGATGTGCTTATTGTCTTTGGTCCAAGACATTGTTGGATACACGCCATGAATTGCCCATGTTTCTTGCATATCACGATCGAGTTTGTCATACAGCTTAGTTTCTTCACCAGACTTTAAATCCAGTGAATATAGTGTCGATTGGAATCCATCGCGTTTGATGTAAGCAAGCGTTTTGCCATCAGGGCTTGGTGTTGGGCGGATAGCACCACCAGTTCCTTCAATTAATACTTCGATATCTCCCGTTTGGGTGTCATAGCGCTTAATTTTATAAATACCTTTGACCGAATCTTTTGAGTAATGAAAGGTCTTGCCTGGTGTAGCATCTTGGCTAAAGTAGATATAGCGTCCATCTGGCGAGTAGGCCGGTTCACCCAAATCTTTTTGTTCGTTAGGGCGCTCTGTTAGTTTAACGCCTTCGCCACCAGCAACGTGAAACATCCACACTTCACCCGCTCCGAGGCTGCGGGTGCCGGTAAAATGTTTACGTGCTACTAGGTATTGTGAATCAGGACTCCAGGCCGGGCTGTTGAGTAAACGAAATGTTTCAGTAGTGATAGCGTGTGGATTGGTACCATCGGCATTCATTATCCAGATATTGTCGCCACCATCTTCATCAGAGGTGAAAGCTATATACTTACCGTCAGGGCTATATACTGGCTGCATTTGCCAAGCGATACCTTGTGCCAGTGGTTTGGCTTCGCCTCCTGCTATCGGTATTTGATAAATATCACCTAATAAATCAAATACAATGTGTTCACCATCTGGCGATACATTGACGTTCATCCATGTGCCTTCGGTTACATTGATATCAATTTTACTTAATGGCGCATTTTCTGGAGCATTTACGTGCCATTTTACTTTGTCATCTTCGGCATAGGCAAAGCTAGATATACCTAGAGTAAGTGCCATTGCGGTGTAAAGTGGAGTGAGTTTTTGAGTCAACATAGAGTAGATTATCCGTTGTCGTTTTTATTTTCAGTGGATTTAATCAAGCCCAATACCCGTTTAGGAAATATCATTTTGCATGATTAGATGACCTAAAGAGTATTTGGCTTTACTGCGTTTGTCGGTTTGAATAGTTCCTTTATCGCATAAATTACCGATAAGGTGTACAACAAATCTGTATCAATTAATGACAGACGTTAACACATATGTCTGTTATCGATTAATAGACAATGAGTGCTATAGCGTTAGATTTTATTATGGAAGGCTTAAACGAAAATGATTTATCGGTTTTACTAATCTATTTTTACTGAGTCATCTAGTTGTATTAATCCAGTTTGAATCACGCGGCAGGTGACTCCGCCACGCCAGTCGGGCGTTAATGCCTGCTCTAGACCTGAATATGCTTGTTGCATTTTCTTACATGGATCGGTTTCACCTGTGATTTGTAGTTTAAGCTCAGTACCTATGGTGATCGTTTTACCGACATCTGCTGCGCTAAATTCATAGCCGCTGATCAATAAATTAGCTCTTCGAGTTAACCAGTCTAAATCGGCATTAATTTTTTGGCAGGCTGTGTGCCACTGCTGTTTAGACATGACTGTTACTTGACGTTTTCCTGGTCTGCCAAAAATATCGTTTTCGACGCCTCGCTCTAAGGTCACATTGGCACAAAAGGCTGACTTCATTATGCCGCGTTTTGCTGTTTTATACGCGATAGCTTCCAATGTGATGGTCATTCATTACAGTCCTTTTTTGAGTAAATAGTGGTAAGGAGTCTTGCTGATATCACTGGCAATTAACGTGTGATCCATAAATTCACAAAAACTTGGAATATCACGAGTGGTGGCAGGATCATCTGCAATGACTAATAAGGTTTCACCTTCTGCCATTTTGCGTACTGTTTTTCGAATCATCATTACAGGTTCTGGGCATCGAAGACCAAGAGCATCGAGTTGGTGTTGTGCTTGGGTATAAATATCGTTCATGAAATGCTGTCTATGTTTACCTATCGAATTAGCGCTAATGTTACTCTTGTCATTTAAGCTTGCCAAGTTTGCGTGGTTTTAAAGTTATATTGAGTTTTTTTATTATTTTTTAATTTTCATAAAACATGTTTCACGTGGAACATTAGCCAAAGTAGGAAAATTTTAAAATAAAAAAACGAGCCAATTTGGCTCGTTTTTACAACTCACTTGATACAACTGAAAAGTATCAGCTTGGTATGAGAACGATTAAACGCGTTCGAATACAGTTGCGATACCTTGACCTAAACCGATACACATAGTGGCAAGACCAAGCGTTGCATCTTTTTCTTCCATTAAGTTGATCAGTGTTGTTGAGATACGTGCGCCAGAACAACCTAGTGGGTGGCCCAATGCAATTGCACCACCGTTAAGGTTAATCTTTTCATCGACAACATCTTGTAAGCCAAGATCTTTAACACAAGGTAATGATTGTGCCGCGAACGCTTCGTTTAATTCGATAAGGTCTAAATCGGCAACAGATAAGCCAGCGCGTGCTAATGCTTTTTTGGTTGCTGGTACTGGACCATAACCCATAATTGCAGGATCACAACCGGCAACGGCCATTGAACGAATACGTGCGCGGATGGTTAAACCTAAAGCGCGAGCTTTAGATTCTTCCATCACCAACATTGCAGAAGCACCGTCTGATAATGCAGATGATGTACCGGCAGTCACAGTACCGTTAACTGGGTCGAATGCTGGACGTAAACCGGCAAGTGACTCTAGTGTTGTTTCTGGACGGATAACTTCGTCAGTCATCACTTTGATCAGTGCGCCATTTACATCGTGGCCTTCAATGCCCCAAATCTCTTTGGCAAAACGACCTTCGATAGTTGCTGCATGTGCACGTTGATGAGAACGTACCGCAAATGCATCTTGTTGTTCGCGAGTAATACCGTGCATTTTACCTAACATTTCAGCGGTTAAGCCCATCATGCCAGATGCTTTAGCTACGCGGTTTGCCAAGCCAGGGTGAAAATCAACCCCGTGGTTCATTGGTACGTGACCCATGTGCTCAACACCACCAATAATAAAGGTGTCGCCTTGACCAGTCATGATGGCACGAGCAGCTTGATGAAGGGCGTCCATTGACGAACCACATAAACGGTTTACCGTTACTGCGCCTGCCGATTTAGGAATGCCAGCTAACAATGATGCATTACGGGCAATGTTAAAACCTTGCTCTAGTGTTTGCTGCACACAACCCCAAATCACATCTTCAATGTCGTTAGGGTCTAATTGTGGATTGCGCAACATCAGTGCTTTCATTAATTCTGCAGACAATGTTTCTGCACGTACATTTCTAAATACCCCTGCCTTAGAACGGCCCATTGGGGTACGAATGCAGTCTACGATAACAGCTTGTTTCATGATTTAATTCCTTTCCCACTAATTAGGCTTGGTAGTAACTACCGTTGTTGGCTGCAAGTGCACGCATTGCATCGGTAACCTGATATAAGCCACCAAGATGTGCGTATTTGTCTGCTAGGGCAACAAAGTTTGCTACGCCCATGGTGTCTAAGTAACGGAATACACCGCCACGGAATGGAGGGAAACCAATACCGTAAACTAGACCCATATCGCCTTCAGCAGGTGATGCAATAATGCCTTCTTCTAAACAACGAACCGTTTCGATGATCATCGGGATCATACAGCGAGCGATGATGTCATCAGACTCGAATGCCTTTAATTCACCGAACTCAGCGCTTAATAATTCATAGCTTGTTGGATCAATGTCTTTCTTCGGCTTACCACGACGGTCAACAGAATAGGCATAGAAACCTTTAGTGTTTTTCTGACCTAGACGTTTGTTTTCAAACATAATGTCGATAGCGTCTTTGCCATTTTTACCCATGCGGTCTGGGAAACCTTCAGCCATTACTGCTTGAGCGTGATGACCGGTATCTAAACCGACTACGTCAAGTAAGTAGGCTGGGCCCATTGGCCAACCGAACTGCTTTTCCATGACTTTATCGACAGCGGCAAAGTCAGCACCTTCAGCAAGTAGACCACTAAAGCCAGCAAAGTATGGAAACAATACACGGTTAACAAAGAAGCCTGGGCAATCATTCACTACGATTGGGGTTTTACCCATTTTGCTGGCGTAAGCCACTACCGTTGCGATGGTTTCTTCAGAGCTGTGCTCACCACGGATAATTTCAACTAATGGCATTTTGTGCACAGGGTTAAAGAAGTGCATACCGCAGAAACGTTCAGGTTTCTTAAGGCTTTTAGCCAGTAAGTTGATTGAGATTGTCGAGGTATTTGATGCAATAATGGCATCTTCTGATACGTAACCTTCAACTTCTGCTAGTACAGTAGCCTTAACTTTTGGATGTTCAACAACCGCTTCTACAACGATATCGCTATTTTTGATAGCGGCATAATCTAGTGAAGGGGTGATGTTGTTTAATACTTTAGCCATTTTCTCTGGCGTAGAACGACCACGAGCAACTTGTGTTGTCAGAATTTTAGCCGCTTCGTTCAAGCCTAACTCTAATGCTGGCTGAGCGATGTCTTTCATTACAATTGGTGTGCCTTTGCTGGCGCTTTGGTAAGCAATGCCGCCGCCCATAATACCTGCACCCAATACTGCTGCTTGGTTAACATCTTTAGCGAGTTTACCGGCTTTCTTTGCTTTACCTTTGACGAACTGGTCATTTAAGAAAATACCAATTAGCGCTTGGGCTACATCTGTTTTAGCTAATTTAATGAAAGCCTGTGCTTCTACTTTTAATGCGCCATCACGGTCCAAACCAGCTGCTTGTTCGACAACATTCACAGCGGCCATTGGCGCTGGATAATGCTTGCCTGCAACAGAAAACACCATTCCTTTTGCGGTTGCAAAAGACATCATGGCTTCAAGTTTTGGTAACTGTAATGGTGATTGCTTTTTGGTGCGACGAGCTTGCCAATCAAGGCTACCATTTAGGGCATCATGCAACATTTGAATCGCAGCAGCTTCTAGGTTTTCTGGTGCAACAACGGCATCAATAGCGCCTACTTTTAACGCATCTTCTGGGCGTTGGTCTTTAGCTGTGGTAATCCACTCAAGTGCATTATCTGCACCGATTACTCGAGGTAAACGCACAGTGCCACCAAAACCAGGAATAAGACCTAATTTGGTTTCTGGTAAACCGATGCGAGCATTGGTATCAGCAACGCGTAAGTCAGTCGCTAAAATGGTTTCGCAACCACCGCCTAACGCAAAACCGTTAATCGCTGATGCTGTCGGAAACGGTAAGTCTTCTAGCTTATTGAATACTGCGTTGGCTTGTTCAACCCAAGCTAGCAACGTGGCATCGTCTTGCTGAAATAGCGTTAAGAATTCGGTAATGTCTGCGCCAACAATAAAGGTGCTTTTTGCTGATGTCAGCAGCAAGGCTTTAATATTGGTATTTTGTTTGATGCTGTCTAGGGCGGCATCAAGAGAGGCTATTGTTTCTCTGTCGAATTTATTTACCGAACCTTGTGCGTTAAAACACAGTTTGGCAATATTATCTTCAAGTAACTCAACCTGAATGGTAGGGCTTTGGTAAATCATTGCTTGCTTCCTTATTGCTTAAAAGCGACTTCCACATCTTATTTACTGTGCAGTTATCAAGCTTGAATCACAGCAGTTTCGGCCATCTATTGACCAGCTAATTCTCAGTGTGCGACTAAATGAGATAAATTACAACACCCAATTTAAACGGCCGTTTAATTTTTTATCATCTAGCGAGGTCTTTTTCTGTTTGTGATAGACTTATTGGGTTAAAACTCATGCAAAGGGATAGTCAATGGATCAGTTAGCACATCTGTATCATGCGCACATGGCGGAATTAAATCGCCGAGTAGGCGAAATTTGTCAGCGTGAAAATCTTTCGGGTTTAGTGATTCACTCGGGACAACCTCATCGACAGTTTTTAGATGACCTTAACTATCCCTTTAAAGTGAACCCGCAATTTAAAGCGTGGTTACCTATTTTAGATACGCCAAATTGTTGGGTTATCGCTAATGGTCAAGATAAGCCTACTTTAGTGTTTTATCGTCCAGTTGATTTTTGGCATAAGGTGAATGATGTACCGCAAGCCTTCTGGACTGAGCATTTCGATATTCAATTACTGACCAAGCCAGATCGAATTGCTGACTTTTTACCTAAAGACTTAGCCTCGTGGGCGTATATTGGTGAACACTTAGATGTGGCTGATGTATTGGGCTTTGCGGCTCGTAACCCTGATGCGGTAATGAACTATCTACATTATCATCGTGCAGACAAAACTCAGTATGAACTTGAGTGCATGCGCAGAGCGAACCAAATTGCGGTAAAAGGACATTTGGCTGCCAAAAATGCGTTTTATGATGGTGCCAGTGAGTTTGAAATTCAGCAGCGTTATTTGCTCGAAATTGGCCAAGGCGAAAATGAAGTGCCTTACGGTAATATCGTGGCATTAAATCAAAATGCCGCTATTTTACATTACACCGTTTTAGAACATGTTAAGCCTGCGCAGCGTTTATCTTTTTTGATTGATGCTGGGGCCAGTTATCATGGCTATGCCGCAGATATTACCCGTACTTACTCATTCGAGAAAAATCGTTTTTACGAATTAATCGTCGCATTGGATAAAGTGCAATTAGCCATTATTGAGCAGATGAAGCCAGGGGTTAAGTACGTCGACCTGCACATCGCGACACACCATTATATAGGTCAGTTACTGATTGATTTTGGCTTGGCTAATGGCACTGCTGAACAGTTAGTTGCCCAAGGCGTAACGAGTGCCTTTTTCCCGCATGGGTTAGGGCATATGTTGGGGTTACAAGTTCATGATATGGGCGGTTATTCCCACGATGAGCGCGGAACCCATATTGCTGCACCTGAGGCGCATCCTTTTTTACGCTGTACAAGAGTATTAGCCGCTAATCAGGTACTGACTATTGAGCCAGGCCTTTATATTATCGATACCTTACTTAATCAGTTATCTGCTACCGCTAAGCAAGCTATTAATTGGACTACGGTTGATGAGATGCGTCCATTTGGAGGCATTCGCATTGAAGATAACGTCATTGTGCATCAAGACCGAGTAGAAAATATGACGAGAGAGTTTGGTCTAGTTGATTGAGTCATATTTAATACCGCAAGCTAACGTACAGATAGAAGAAGAGATAAAGCATAGCCGCTTTATCTCTTTGTTATTTCATTGCCCACATCCTAATAATATGAAGTTAGCGCTTACTGACGTAAAGCAGCAATATCCAGGAGCCAACCATTATTGTTATGCGTTTGTAGCCGGCAGCCCAGAAAATACCATTGATATGGGCGCTAGCGATGATGGCGAACCGTCAGGTAGCGCCGGCAAACCCATGCTAGCATGCTTACAAGGCGCAAACATTGGTGAGCTAGGGGTTATTGTAGTGCGTTATTTTGGTGGCACTAAATTGGGTGTGGGCGGTTTAGTGCGTGCTTATACTTCGGGTATAAAGCAAGGGTTAACGCAAATACAGACTCAGGTTAAGCATTTAAGGTATCCTGCACGCTTGGTATGTCATTATGCTCAACTCACCGATGTTGAGTATTTAATTGCTCAATATGATGGTGTGGTGATGGATAAAGAGTTTACTGAAAAAGTTGAAATACACTTTGAACTGGCTAAATCGCACCATCAGGCTTTTAATCAAGCATTAGCTACCCAGACGCAGGGTCAGCTACAAGTAAAGTTTACTGTTTGAGCTATGACGAACTTATGCCAAAATGTCACTCAATTGTTAAATTCGACGCAGCACAACTTAAACAGAACCCTTAATGCAATATAAAACAATTATTAGAATCACCGGTTTGTTGATGGGATTATTTTCAATCACCATGCTGCCGTCAGCATTGGTGGCTATCTTGTATAAAGATGGTGGTGGTACTGCATTTATTCAGGCCTTTTTTGTCAGTATTTTTCTAGGCTTTTTATTATGGTATCCCAACCGTCATCAAAAAGGTGATCTACGAACGCGTGAAGGCTTTTTGATTGTGGTGTTGTTCTGGACGGTGCTTGGATCGATAGGTGCACTGCCATTTATTTTTTCTAATAACCCTGATTTAAGTTGGACCGATAGTTTTTTTGAATCGTTTTCGGCCTTAACGACTACAGGTGCGACCGTGATAGTCGGGCTAGATGACTTGCCTAAGTCAATATTGTTTTATCGCCATTTACTGCAGTGGATGGGCGGTATGGGTATCATCGTACTCGCAGTGGCCATTTTACCTCTACTTGGTATTGGTGGTATGCAGCTATACAAAGCTGAAGTGCCTGGTCCGGTTAAAGACACTAAAGTGACTCCTCGTATAGCCGAAACGGCCAAAGCCTTATGGTACATTTACTTTTTACTTACTACTGCTTGTGCATTGGCATTTTACTTTGCCGGTATGGATGCATTTGATGCTATTTGCCATTCGTTTTCGACTATTGCTATTGGTGGTTTTTCGA
Source organism: Shewanella sp. SR44-4 (assembly GCF_014163715.1). Taxonomy (NCBI): domain Bacteria; kingdom Pseudomonadati; phylum Pseudomonadota; class Gammaproteobacteria; order Alteromonadales; family Shewanellaceae; genus Shewanella; species Shewanella sp. SR44-4. The sequence continues at coordinate 45,432 of NZ_JACJDU010000028.1, forward strand.
CTCATGATGCCAGTATTGGTTACTTTCAAAGCCCGCTGATTAATGTGATTTGTGCATTTTTCTTGTTGATTGCGGCAGTCAATTTTAGCTTACACTTTGCCGCATTTACTCGTCGTGGCATTAACGTCAAAGTCTATTTAAAAGACGCAGAATTTAAGGTGCTTATCGCTGTACAGGTAGTATTGACCGCAATTTGTTTCGCTACCTTGTATCAATCTGGAATATACGACTCTCCAGAGAAAACACTCGATTACGCCTTCTTTCAAGTGGTCTCGATTTCAACAACGGCAGGTTTCGGTACTGAAAGCTTCCATTCTTGGCCGCTGTTTTTACCTATTTTATTAATATTCTCAAGCTTTATTGGTGGTTGTGCTGGCTCGACAGGCGGCGGCATGAAGGTGATTCGTTTAATACTATTAGTACTACAAGGGTCGCGTGAACTGAAACGACTTGTTCATCCTAAAGCTATGTATTCCATTAGAATTGGCTCTACGGCATTACCCGACAGAATTATTGATGCGGTATGGGGATTCTTCTCTGCTTATGCTTTAGTGTTTGTGGTGTGTATGGTGATTTTAATGGCAATGGACATGGACGCTATTACCGCATTTAGTGCAACGGCTGCCAGTTTAAATAACTTAGGCCCAGGTTTGGGCGATGTGGCATCAAATTATGCCAGTATTTCAGACGGTGCTAAGTGGGTACTCGTGATGGCAATGCTATTTGGCCGATTAGAAGTGTTCACCTTATTGGTGCTATTTACCCCCACATTTTGGAAGAATTAATGTTAAATACTGTGATTTTATATTCAACGGTCGATGGGCAAACACTGGCAATTTGTCAGAAAATTAAGCAAATATTAGTTGAACAGGGTGAGCAAGTTAGTGTGGTTAATCTCGCTGAAGCTCAGGCTGATGATTTAGCGAGTGTTGATAAAGTCGTTATTGGTGCCAGTATTCGATATGGCAAACATCGACCAGAATTATTCAAGTTTGTTGAGCAACACCAAGCACTGCTCGACACCAAGCTCAATAGTTTTTTTAGCGTAAACGTAGTGGCAAGAAAGCCTGAAAAAAACACCCCTGAAACCAACCCATATATGCAGAAATTTTCAAATTTATCTGCCTGGAAACCTCAGTTATTAGGCGTTTTTGCCGGTAAGATTGATTACCCTCGTTACCGATTTTTCGATAAGTTCATGATCCGATTTATCATGTGGATGACTAAGGGACCGACAGATACTCAGGGAACGTTTGAGTTTACTGATTGGGGTAAAGTAGATGACTATGCTAAACAAATAGCAGCGCAAAAATAGCCTCATAAACCCAATAGCGTGCCTAATATACCTTATTGGAAACGCCATTTATTCTCAGTGTGACTTAAGCGTCTATGATGTTTAAATCCGATGTTGTTTAGTCACAGTTGTTGCTTAGCCATAATAGCTGTTTAGGCACAATAGCGTCGATGTAGTATCGAGATCACTTCGGTGACTTGCTCATTTTTAAGCGTGTAGTAAACCACTTGTGAGCTCTTACGAGTGTTGACTAAATCTTGGGTGCGCAGTACCGCTAAATGCTGTGACAAAGCTGATTGGCTCAAAGGCACCGTCTCATTTAGCTCTGTGACACTTAGTTCTTGTTCTAACAATAAACATAAAATCATTAAGCGGTAAGGATTCGCAATGGCTTTTAGCCATTGTGCTGCCGTTTCTGCATTATTAAGCATGGTTGCGACATCGATATCTTGCTTCATGAGTGTCCTTATATAACCTTAAATTACGATCTGGTTGGATTTTACTGTGTTTTGTTCATTATCATACTTCCGCATCATGGAGATCTCAATTTTAACTATTAAATATATGAGCTATTTCTAATTTGTGATCATTGCAGAGGTTTAAAAAGGCTTTTTTTGCCAAACTGAGGCAAATAATCCAACAATGAGAATCGCAAAATGGCCAATATTTTAGTGTTATATTATTCCCGAGGTGGCCATACTGCACATATTAGCCGTGCAATAGCAGAACAAATTCAATCTAAAGGCGATCATTGTGATGTGGTTAATCTTCAAGATAAAGCGCCAATTGAATGGTCTAAATACCAAGCTGTTGCGTTAGGGGCTTGTGTATTATATGGCTCGTATCATAAATCGGTGTTTGAGTTTGTGCGTGAAAATCAGCAGCATTTATCGCAACTGCCAAACAGTTTTTTTTGCGTCAACGTTGTGGCTCGTAATCCTGAAAAACGCATTCCTGAAAACAATAAATATCTACAGAAGTTTTTAACTTTATCTGAGTGGCAACCGCAAGATGTGAAAATTATTGCCGGTAAAGTCGATTACCCTTCTTGGCCTTGGTATGACAGCTTGATGATCCGCCTTATCATGAAAATGACCGATGGCCCCACCGACCCAACAGCCATTATTGATTATACCGATTGGAATGATGTGAAGGTTTATGCTGATCATATTGCCAAACTAGCGACTGTCGTGCCTGCGTAGTGATTATACCCAACAGATGGTTAAGCTAAGGTTAATCAGCGCTATGTTAACCATCGACCCAGCCTGTATTAAAAACGCCAAAATTTAGGGTGAAACAACACTGCGACTGTCAGTATTTCTAAACGCCCTAATAACATTCCTATTGCCAAAGCCCACTTAGCGACGTCGGGAAGTGGGGCAAAGTTTCCTGCAGGACCAATAATAGGACCAAGGCCTGGTCCTACGTTTGCCACTGCGGTTATTGCTCCGGTAAAGCTGGTCATTGGATCTAATCCGGTTAGTACAAGTGTGAGCGACAGTAATAATATCACCACTATCATCAGCATAAAAAAAGCCATTATTGAACGGACAATGTCATCTTGAATGCGGTGGCCATTGTATTTGTCTTTAAACACGCCATTGGGATGGAATTGCTGTTTAATCTGCTGACGCATAATTGAGAATGCGATTTGAAAACGAAATATTTTTATGCCACCAGACGTTGACCCAGAACAGCTACCAATAAACATTAAAAACAGAAATACGACACTGGCGACAGATCCCCACGATTGATAATCTGTTAGACCGTAACCGGTTGTGGTGATGACAGAAATAACATTGAAGCTAGCAAGTCTTAATGCATCTAAAAAGTCTATTTGCTGATGTTGCCACAGCCAAAAGGCTAATGAGAATGACACCAGTAACACAAAGCGTAAAAAGCCTATCACTTGTTGATCATTCCATAAGCGTAAGCTGCGTTGTTGTATGGTTTGAACAAACATTAGTAACGGTAGTCCACCCGCTAACATAAACACAATACCAACCCAATGTGCCTCGTGTGAAAAGGCCGCCATTGAACTGTCTGAAGTGGAATATCCACCCGTTGATAATGTGGTCATGGCATGGTTGATAGCTTCAAACCAATGCATGCCCGCAAGGTGATAGGACAATGTGCACAGTAGTGTTAATACTACATAAATCAGGAATAAATGTTTGGCCATGTGCTGGGTGCGAGGAATCGTTTTGTCGCTCCAGTCTGATGATTCAGTTCTAAATAAGCGCATTCCCCCCACGTTCAAAAATGGCAGGATTGCTACTGCCATCACAATGAAACCAATGCCGCCAAGCCATTGCAATAATGAACGCCAGACTAAAATGCTATGGTCCATATTGTCTAATCCGGATAACACCGTTGAACCGGTGGTGGTTATGCCTGACATGGTTTCAAAAAAAGCGTCGGTATAATTAATACCGTGATAAAGAGTGAAGGGCAGCGCGGCGAATAAGCTCACGACAAACCAAGTGATACTGGTCAGCATAAACATATCGCGAATATTAAGACTAAAATGATGGTTGCGACCATTTTGAATGCACAAAATAGCAATAAAGCCGGTAAATAAACCGGACATCATAAAGTCACCAATGGTTTCTTCGCCATAAAATAGCGCAAAAGCCATTGGAACTAACATAAATCCTGTCAGTATTGAGAGAAAAATACCGAGGATAAAAATGATTTGTTTGACGTTAAACATAGAAAATTAAAAGAAAAAAGCACTTGGTTGAAACAGTTTCTCTACGTCACCGATGAACTTCTTATTCACTAAGAATAAAATAACATGGTCACCCTGTTCGATTACCGTTTTATCGTGGCCCATTAACACTTCATCATTACGTACAATTGCGCCAATAGTCGTGCCTGGCGGGAGTTTAATGTTGCCAATCTGTTTACCGACAACTTTTGACGTGCTTGAGTCGCCATGGGCAATCGCTTCAATAGCTTCTGCTGCACCACGGCGTAATGAGTAAACATTACATATATCACCTTGGCGAATATGAGTCAGTAACGCCGAAATAGTGGCTTGCTGCGGAGATATGGCAATATCAATGTTAGCTTCTTGCACAATATCAACATAGGCTTCACGCTGAATAAGTACCATGACCTTTTTCGCCCCCATGCGTTTGGCAAGCAGGGCAGACATAATATTGGCTTCGTCATCATTGGTGACAGCGATAAACACATCGGTTTGATCGATGTTTTCTTCCAACAATAATTCTTGGTCTGAAGCATCGCCACAAAACACAGTGGTTTTTTCCAGTTTTTCTGAAAGTAACTCCGCGCGCTCTTGACGGTGTTCAATTAACTTAACCGAATGAGTACGTTGCAACTTTTGCGCAAGACCAAAACCAATATTACCGCCACCCGCAATCATGATATTGCGGTACGAATTATCCAGTTTTTGCATCTCACTCATTACTGCACGAATATGACGACTATCGGCAACGAAAAACACCTCATCATCGGCTTCAATAATGGTCGTGCCGCGCGGCATGATAGGCCGGCCTTGCCTAAAAATAGCGGCAACGCGGGTATCAATATTGGGCATGTGCTCACGTAATGTGGCTAATGCGTTACCCACTAATGGGCCGCCATAATAAGCTTTAACCGCAACGAGGCTTAGTTTACCTTTAGCAAATTCAAGTACTTGGAGTGCACCTGGGTATTCTACTAATCTTTGTATGTAAGCGGTCACTAACTGCTCTGGTGCAATCAGCTCATCAATAATAAAACCGCCGCGAGGCTTAGCGTCACCGCTTTTAATTTCACTATTGATAAACAGTTTATCTTGCAGTTCTAAATAAGCTTCTGAGCGAATACGAGCAATTTTTGTTGGTGTACCAAATAAGCTGTAAGCAATTTGACAAGCTGCCATGTTACATTCATCGCTATTGGTTACCGCAATGAGCATGTCAGCATCTTCTGCACCCGCTTCTTTTAATACACTCGGATGAGCGCCATGACCGACAACAACTCGTAGGTCAAACTTGTCTTGTAATAGCCTTAGCCGAGCGCGATCACTGTCGACGAGTGTGATGTCGTTATTTTCACCGACTAAGTTTTCAGCTAACGTGCCGCCTACTTGCCCAGCCCCTAAAATAATAATTTTCATGGCTTGAGGTACATCCTTAAATTGCTTTAACTAGGCGCGCGTAATAGAAGCCGTCCATGTTGTCTTGCCCAGGCAAAATTTGCCAACCGATATCACTGATATGAGCTTGTTGCTCTATCGGTACTAAACTCGCATCGGGTGTCCGTGCTAGAAACTGTTCAACTTGTTGGCTGTTTTCCTGCGGTAAAATAGAGCAGGTTGCATATAATAAGGTGCCACCCGGTTTAAGCCATTGCCAACAATGATCCAATATTTGTTTTTGTAAGTTGGCTAACTCTTCAATATCGCTATTTTTGCGTAACCATTTTATGTCTGGATGACGGCGAATGACCCCAGTTGCAGAACAAGGCGCATCAAGCAAGATTCGATCAAATTGTTGCCCTTGCCACCATGATGGAATATCTGCCGCATCGCCGTGAATAAGTTGCGCTTTTAAATGCAACCTGTCCAGATTTTGTTGTACTCGAGCAAGGCGTTTTTGATCAAAGTCGACAGCGACTAAGTTGATAGTGGGAGCAAGCTCGAGTAAATGGCAACTTTTTCCGCCAGGAGCGGCGCAAGCGTCTAAAACGAGTTCATCTGCTGCAGGAGCAAGTAAGGTAGCAGCCCATTGCGCCGCGCCATCTTGCACCGATGCAGCGCCTTCCATAAAGTTGGGTAATGCTGCGACATCTTTTGCGCTTTCGAGCAATATAGCATCTTGGCTTGAACCGGCTTGGGCTGGAATATCGTGTTGAGCTAGTGCCGCTAAATAAGCATCACGAGTTTGCGATTGCTGATTATTGCGTAGCCACATTGGCGGACGCTGGTGGCTCTGCTCAATAATGTCTTGCCAGTTATCTGGATACGCTTGTTGTAAACGCTTAATAAACCAAGCTGGAGTATTAAAGCGTAGCGTGTCTGAGTCAGTATTTAATTCGCTATCTTGACGCTGAATATTACGCAATACGCCATTGACCACTTTCACCAAACCATCAAAACGTAATTGTCTGCAAGCTTCTGCCGTTTCTGAGATCGCCGCATGCGCTGGAATACGAGTAAAGTAGAGTTGGTAACAACCTACGATCAACAATTGATGCAATATACGCTGTTTACCTTTAAACGGTTTTGCTAAGCAGTCACTCACGCACTTGTCTAGTTGTGGTAATTGACGCATAACGCCGTAACATAATTCAGCTAATAGGGCTTTGTCTTTGCCATTTTGTAAGTGTTGCTGTTGATCGGGTAGAGCCACCGATAACGAAATGCCTTTTTCAAGGACTTCATAAATCGCTTTAGCTGCCAGTGCGCGAACATTCATGCTAGTTAGCCTCTTGGTTTAAACACACACCTGCGGTAAACCAATCACCACGAGCATTAAGAATGTCGGCCACATCAAGCGGCTTTTTGTTGGGCAGTTGCATGGTTTTAATCATTAACTTGCCGTCTGCGGTAGCAATTTCAATACCTTGCTTAGTCGCTGCAATAATGGTTCCTGGCGCTTGCGAGCAGAATTCTGGACTGTAATCTGCTTGCCACACTTTAATCACGCTTTGTTGGTGTTCAAAATAACTTACTGGCCATGGATTGAAGGCGCGAATGTCTTGCCACAACTGTTTTGCGCTTTTATTCCAATCAAGACGAGCTTCTTCTTTGGATAATTTTTCAGCGTAGTTAGCCAGAGTTTCATCTTGCTTTTGTGCTTTGAGGCTTCCATCACTTAAACCAATCAGCGCTTGTACTAGGGCTTTTGGCCCTTGTTCTGCCAGCTTTTCATAAAGGCTAGCCGAGGTATCCGTAGCCTCTATCGGTAAGTGCGTTTTGAGCAGCATGTCGCCAGTATCTAGGCCAATATCCATCTGCATAATGGTGACACCGGTTTCGGTATCACCTGCCCATAAAGCCCGCTGTATTGGAGCGGCTCCACGCCAGCGAGGTAAAATTGAACCGTGCACATTGATACAACCTAAACGTGGGGTATCAAGCACTACCTTTGGCAAAATCAACCCGTAAGCCACAACAATCATAATATCTGCATTAAGAGCTGCTAATGCCGCTTGTGCCTCTTCATTACGTAATGATGCAGGCTGAAATACCGGAATAGCATGCTCTAAAGCCAACGCTTTTACTGGGCTTGCGGTGAGTTTCTTACCTCGACCAGCAGGCCTATCTGGTTGAGTATAAGTGGCAATCACATCGTGTTCAGAGTCGATGAGTGCTTGTAAGTGTCGAGCTGCGAAATCCGGAGTACCGGCAAAGATAATTTTTAACGGTTTCAAATTTTTTCCTATGCTTCTCTAGCATCTAAACGAGCTTCTTTTTCAAGCTTAGTTTTAATGCGTTGACGTTTTAGAGGCGATAAATAATCGACAAATAGCTTACCTTTAAGGTGATCCATTTCGTGTTGAATACAAATAGCAAACAATTCATCAGCTTCAACGGTAAACTCTTTACCGTGACGATCTAGCGCTTTTAAGGTGACAAATTCTGCACGGTCAACTTTGGCGTAAATACCGGGTACCGATAGGCAACCTTCTTCATTAGCCAAGTCACCACTGCTAGCCACTATTTGAGGATTAATAAAAATAGTTGGCCGTTCAACCTCATCTTGTAGATCCATCACAATCAATTGTTGATGAAAATCCACTTGAGTAGCAGCTAAACCGATACCTTTCTCTAGGTACATGGTTTCGAGCATGTTATCTATTTGTGTCTGTAATTGTGGACCGAAATCCGTTACAGGTTGAGCGATAGTGCGTAAACGTTCATCTGGAAAGCGTAAAACATTAAGTAATGGCATATATAAACTCTTAGCAAGTCTGTCAAATTTCAGCCAGTTAGCTATACTGGCCTTTGCGATTAGGGTAATTTTAATCCTTACAGCCTATCAATAACAGCAAAAAGCTCTAATAAAGAGCTAAACAACATGGACTGCACCATGAAACGCTTACTTTTACTTGTTTTTTTATGTCTAAATTCTTATTGGGTCAATGCTGATACATTAACCTTAAAAGCTGGACATCCAGATACGTATATCGTTAAAAAAGGCGATACTCTATGGGATATTTCTGGTTATTTTTTAAATGACCCATGGCGTTGGCCTAAATTGTGGGGGGAAAACCCACAAATTGCTAACCCACATTTAATTTATCCAGGGGATCGACTGACATTAGTCTTTATTGATGGTCAGCCCCGTTTGGTTGTTAAGCAGCACATTAAAAAGAGTCCAGAAGGGCGGATGATATCGAAAGATGGTCCTATCCCACCTGTTGACCTTGCGTTGATTAAGCCCTATCTAGTGCAGAACAGAGTTGTTGATCCAACTTGGTTGGCGGGATTACCGATAGTTATGAGTGGTGAAAGCTCATCAATTCATCATGTGGTCAATGACGTTGTCTATGTGAACTCAAAGCTTGAGCAAGGTCTTAAAGTGGCAATTTATCAAACTGGACGTGAGTTTTTTGCTCCAGATAGCGGTGAATTATTAGGCCTAGAACTTATTTTAACCTCTAGTGGACGTGTTATTGAGTCTGGCGATGTCTCGAAAGTTGAATTACTGAGTAGTTTACGTGAAACCAAAGGTGGCTTTCATGTTGCACCTGTAGAAGATGAAGCGTTAATGTCGGCTTATTTTATTCCTAAAGCGGCAGATTTAAGCGTTGCTACATCTATTATTGGTACAACAGGTAATATTCGCGAAGCAGGTAAATTAGACGTTGTCTATATAGATCGTGGTGCCAATGATGGCGTTGAGACTGGACATGTTTTTTCAATGTACCGTGATGGCGAAAACATTATTATCGATAATGATGGTAATCCTGTTCGCCCTCTTGACCGTTCATCTTACGATAAAGTGTTGGCGAATTTTTCAGAAGATACCGTGTATAAAATGCCCGATATTTTCCATGGTAATTTGATGGTTTTTAAAGTGTTTGATAAAACCAGTTTAGGGTTGATTATGTTTAATGACCATCCTGTTCGAGTGGGTGATAAATTGACCAAACCAAATCCATTGACGATTAAAGGTGAATAATTTCAGATAAACTGGTCGACTGGCTAGTTGTTTGTGCAGTATCTGGGCTAGGACCTGCTCGGATTCAACAATTGTTAACTCAAATGGACGTTGAAGAGATTCGTCAACGTCTAGAGTTTGAACCACAGGCCTTGCCTTTATCGGCAAGCCTGTTGGCTAAATGCCATATCGACTTTAATAAAGTAGAGCAAGCCCTAACCTGGCTCGATTCGCAGCCTAATCACTACATTGTGACCCTCTCTGACCCACTTTACCCTCCATTACTTGCGCAAATATCAGATCCACCGCAGGTATTATTTATTAAAGGCTCGATAGAATCCCTTTTATTACCGAGTATTGCGATTGTTGGTAGCCGTAATGCCTCTCGAGGCGGCTTAGATATGGCAACAGATCTCGCTGGTCATTTAGCTAATCAAGGTTTTTCGATCACTAGTGGCATGGCGACGGGTATTGATGGTGCAGCCCATAAAGCGACTTTGGCGGTTAATGGAACGACCATGGCCGTGTTGGGTTGTGGGGTAGAGTGTATTTATCCTAAGCGTCATCAACACTTGTATCATGACATTATCAATACTGGTTGCGTCATCAGTGAATACTGGCCAAGTATAGGGCCTTTTGCTGGTAACTTTCCTCGGCGTAACCGTATTGTCAGTGGTTTAAGCTTAGGTACTGTGGTGGTTGAGGCAAGCCGTAAAAGTGGTTCATTAATAAGTGCTCGGTTGGCAATGGAGCAAAATCGTGAAGTGTTTGCTGTACCTGGATCGGTATTAGGAGGATATAGCCAAGGTTGTCATGATTTAATTAAAAATGGTGCAAAACTTGTCGAGTCTGCTGCCGATATAATAGAAGAATTAGGCTGTTTATCAGATTATCACCTTGAACAATTGCATCTACGGCACCATATACAGGATAATGATATTAGTGATTTGCCATTTCCTCCGCTGTTAGCTAGTGTAGGATATGAAACAACCGCGATAGACTCGGTGGTTGAGGATAGTGGGAAACCGATAGATCTGGTGTTAATACAAATGCTTGAACTTGAGTTACAAGGGTGGGTTGCAGCTGTGCCCGGTGGTTACGTCAGACTAAAGAGGAGTTAGCCATGTTCGATATCCTCATGTATTTATTTGAAAATTATGTTCATAGTGAGATTGAGTTATTAGTTGATGAAGATGAACTCACTAAAGAGTTAACCCGTGCGGGTTTTCATCAAGTTGATATTATCAAAGCACTTTCTTGGTTAGAGCACTTAGCTGATCTACAAGAGAGTGATAAACCGTACTTGTGTAATCATGCACAACATTCATTCCGTATTTATACTAAAGCGGAAATGGCCGAATTAGATGTTGAGTGTCGTGGTTTTTTACTGTTTTTAGAACAGATTCAAGTGCTCAGTGTCGAAACTCGTGAAATGGTTATTGACCGTGTTATGGAGTTAGATGAACCAACATTAGAGTTAGAAGATCTCAAATGGGTGGTATTAATGGTACTATTTAATGTGCCAGGAAATGAGTCAGCCTATGAGCAAATGGAAGATTTAATCTTCGAGCAGCCAGAAGGGCGCTTACACTCATAACAGAAAGGAGGCTTAGCCTCCTTTTTTAGGTCTATAGAATATTACTCATAGAGAAACCCATGTCGAAAATTGATCAGCAGCTATTTACTGTCCACGAACATGCATTGGAGAAAGAGTTTGAACTTTGTCCTGTTTGTGGCGCTGAGTTGTCGGTTAAACACAGTAAACATGGCAGTTTTGTTGGCTGTAATAACTATCCAACCTGCGACTATACCCGTCCGCTAGTGCAACACGAGTCGATCGAAACCCAAATTATTAGCGGTTCTGAGTGCCCTAAATGTGGTAATGAGTTGGCTGTTAAGTCTGGTCGATTTGGTATTTTTATCGGTTGTACGCATTATCCTGAATGTACCCATATTGAAAAGCATGACCACGCCAATGAAGCTGAGCAGATAACTTGCCCATTGTGCAAAAAAGGCCATCTAGAATCTCGAACGAGCCGGTATGGTAAAACTTTTTTTGCATGCAGTGCCTACCCAAAATGTAAGTTTATCGTAAACTATCCTCCCCATAATGAAGCGTGCCCAGACTGTGGCTTCGGAATTTTAGTCGAACGTAAAGGTGCGGCTGGTAGCCGAGTCGAGTGTCCGCAAAAATCCTGTAAATATAAGCGTGCTTTATAGTTTCTATACCATGAAAGGAAATCCAATGTTACAACTGCAGCCATCGGCTGTCGCCACCACCATACAACAAGGTGGCGTGATAGCTTACCCAACAGAAGCTGTATTTGGTTTAGGATGCGATCCTGATAATGACAGTGCTATCGAGAAACTGTTGGCAGTAAAACAGCGTCCTTGGCAAAAAGGCTTAATTTTGGTGGCCAGTTCATTTGAGCAACTATTACCTTATCTTGATATCACTCAGTTAACTGAGCAACAACTGCAGTTTGCTCAATCAAAGTGGCCTGGGCCATTTACATTTGTTATGCCTATTCAGTCACACGTATCAAAATTATTATGCGGCGAGTTTGATTCAATTGCCGTACGGGTATCTGCTCACCCAGTAGTTCGAGAGTTATGCGACACCCTCAATAAACCCTTAGTATCGACAAGTGCCAATTTAGCCGGTGAGCAACCGGTAGTCGATGCACAACATATCATCACTGATTTTAGCGATAAAATTGATGCATTGATTTTAGGTAAGCTGGGCGAACAACGTCAGCCATCAACCATTATCGATGCTCGCAGTGGTCAAATTCTTCGTAATGGAAGCTAATACTATGTCAAACACCTCTTCCCATGTGCCAGACGCACAACAAGTAAAATCGTTTTTGTTGGGATTACAGCAAAATATTTGTCAGCGTTTAGAGCTGCTCGATGGTAAAGCGACGTTTAAAGCAGATTCGTGGGAACGTGAAGAAGGTGGCGGTGGTACGAGTCGAGTATTAACTCAAGGCCAAGTATTTGAGCAAGCCGGCGTTAACTTTTCTCATGTGATGGGCGCCGCTATGCCCGCATCGGCCACGGCACATCGTCCAGAATTAGCTGGCCGAAGTTTTGAAGCTATGGGGGTGTCATTGGTTATTCACCCTAATAATCCGTTTATTCCAACGACTCATGCTAACGTGCGTTTTTTTATTGCCCGTAAAGAAGGTGCCGACCCAGTATGGTGGTTTGGTGGTGGATTTGATTTAACGCCTTACTATCCATTTAAAGAAGATGTGGTTAGCTGGCATCAAACGGCTAAAGATATTTGCGATCCATTTGGTGAAGATGTTTATCCAAAGTATAAAAAATGGTGTGATGAGTACTTCTTCTTACCGCATCGTAATGAAACCCGTGGTGTCGGTGGATTGTTTTTTGATGATCTTAACGAACCTGGTTTTGAGCGAAGCTTTGAGTTTATGCAAGCGGTAGGCAACGGTTTTATTGAAGCTTATGCGCCGATAGTCGAACGCAACAAAGAGTTAGAATATGGCGATGACGAACGCCAGTTCCAGCTTTATCGCCGTGGTCGCTATGTTGAGTTTAACTTGGTCTATGATCGTGGCACTTTATTTGGCCTGCAAACTGGTGGCCGAACGGAATCCATTTTAATGTCGATGCCACCATTGGTTCGCTGGGAATATGCATTCACCCCAGAAGAAGGGACTGCAGAAGCAGAGCTGTATGACATCTACCTAAAGCCACAAGACTGGTTAGCTGCAGTCTAACGATTACGCATATTATCTGCTAGCGCAGAAATAGCCTGAATAATCACTTGCTGATGTTCAGGCTTTTTTATGTTGTTTTGAATGGCTGCACGCATACAGATTAACCATTGATCTCGCATTGATTCATCAATCGCGAAGTGCATGTGTCTGGCACGTAAAGCCGGATGACCATGTTTTTGTTGATACAGTTGCGGACCACCTAACCAACCACTTAAGAACTCATACAGTTTTTGTTCAGACTCTTGCATTGGCGAGCGATGCATCGCTAATAACGCTTGGGTTTCGGGACGTGTTTGCATTTGTTGATAAAAGTCATGGGCAATTGTGCGGATAACCTTGTCGCCACCAATAAGGTCGTAGGCATTTGACTGCGCTGTATCTCTGTCATCAGCGGTTTGCGGCTTAGCGAATAATTTACGTAACCAGTTCATATTGTCAGTGTTTAAGTCAGTGTTTAAGAGTGTCGGGGTTATTATATCTAAATCAATGTCATGGCAGGATCATTTTTTTGTTAACGTTTTGATACCAATTATTTAACGATTAGGCTGTATTTCGGCAGTTAACTTGGTTAGATTAGTCGCAAAATAAGACAGGAGATCCCAATGGCAAAATTAATGCCTTCTTTGGTTGCTGTGGCGCTATCAACTGCAATTGCAGGTTGTAGTCCAGCAGAACAACAAGACCCTAAAATCACAATCAATGCCAATCCGTATCCAAGTACTTATCAAATACTGCCTAATTCAACCACACTGTTAAAAAATGCCATTGTGTTAACCGGCACTGGTGAACGTATTGATGATGCCGATGTATTAATTAAAGACGGTAAAATTAGCGCAGTTGGTCAACAGCTTTCCGCTGAAGATGCTGTAGTTATCGACGCTAAAGGCAAGTGGATTACCCCTGGTATTATTGATGTGCATTCACACTTAGGTGTTTATCCAAGTCCCAATGCCGAGTCACACAATGACGGTAATGAAATGACCAACCCAGTAACCGCTGAGGTATGGGCAGAGCATAGTGTATGGCCACAAGACCCTGGGTTTAATCGTGCCCGAGAAGGTGGCATCACTACGCTACAAATTTTACCTGGTTCAGCCAACCTGATTGGTGGTCGTGGGGTGACACTCAAAAATGTTCCCGCTACGACCATGCAAGCGATGAAGTTCCCAGCCGCGCCTTATGGATTAAAAATGGCCTGTGGTGAAAATCCTAAATCTTTATATGGCAGCCGTAACGAATTACCTATGACTCGTATGGGTAATATGGCGGGCTACCGTACAGCGTTTATTCAAGCAACAGAATACAAACGTGCTTGGGATAAATATGATGCTGACTATGCCGCAGGTAAGAACCCTGTAGCACCAGAGCGCGACTTAATGAAAGACACGCTAAAAGGTGTGCTTGAAGGTGATATTTTAATTCACAACCATTGTTACAAAGCTGAAGAAATGGCAATGATGATCGACCTAGGTAAGGAGTTCGGTTATCACGCAGGTACATTCCATCATGCGGTAGAAGCTTATAAAATTGCCGATTTACTTGCTGAGAATGGTAACTGTGCTGCTATGTGGCCAGATTGGTGGGGCTTTAAATTAGAAGCTTATGACATGGTGCTTGAAAATGTTGCCATGGTCGATGCCGTTAAAAACTCTTGTGCTGTCGTGCATTCAGACTCTGGCGTAACCATTCAGCGCCTTAATCAAGAAACGGCAAAAATCATGAACAACGCGAATGCTAACGGCTTTGACTTAAAAGCTGAGCACGTGATTGGCTGGATTACTGCTAACGCCGCAAAATCATTGGGTATTAGCGATAAGACCGGTTCACTCGAAAAGGGTAAAAATGCAGATGTGGTTGTATGGAATACCAATCCGTTTAGCGTATACGCTCAAGCTGAACAGGTATTTATTGATGGTGCTAAAGTGTATGACCGCCAAGACCCTGCCTACCAGGCACAAAGTGACTTTATGTTAGGTCAACAATAAGGAGCAAGACAATGACATTATTTAATAAATCAGTACTTGCCTTGAGTTTATCTATCAGCTTTGCGTTAAGTTGCGGTGTAGTTCAAGCTGAAAGCGTAGCAATTATCCATGCCACAGTGCATACCGCCACAGAACAAGGCGTATTAACCGATGCCACAGTTGTGATTGAAGACGGCACTATTGTAGCCATTAATCCGGCATCACCGACTGCTGATACCGTGATAGATGCTAAAGGGGCAATATTAACTCCAGGCTTTATCGCGAGTATGAATGATTTAGGCTTAGTGGAAATTGGTGCGGTAGCATCTTCACGTGATGCTTACGAAAAAGAAGCCGATGTTGTTTTCGATCCTAGTTTAGCTTACAACCCCAAGGCATCTACAGTGCCATTTGCTCGCAAAGGCGGAATAACTCGTAATGTAGTGTCATCTGGCGGTGGTGAAGGCATTTTTGCAGGACAAACATTTACTGTAGATTTAAGTGGTGGTTGGGACAGTATACTGGCCGCTAACACCGGATTAGTGGTTGCGTTAGGTGCCAAAGAAGAAGGCTCGCGTGCTGCAGGAATGCAGCAATTGATCCATAAACTTGAGGATGCTAAAAAAGCGCAAGCCAAAAAGAGTAAAACGAAAAAAACAGCTGAAGATGATAGCGAAGTGCCAAGTCGTGAAGATGAGATTATTCACGCGGTACTCGCGGGTGAAAAACCATTAATTATCGACGTCGACCGTGCCAGCGATATTTTGCATTTAATTAAACTTAAACAAGACTTAGGCATAGATCTTATCCTAGTCAATGCTGCTGATGCTGTATTAGTGGCTGATAAGCTAGCGCAAGCAAACATCCCTGTGGTTATTGATAGCATGCGTAACTTACCAGAAAGTTTTGATGCATTGCATAATTCACTCGAAAATGCAGGTAAACTAGCAAACGAGGGTGTCAAAGTAGCAATTGCATTACCTGGTGATAGTCATGGTATTTACGCACTACGCTTTAGTGCTGGTAATGCGGTTGCTAACGGGATGAATTATGATGATGCTCTGGCTTCTGTGACGGCAAATGTGGCTGATATTTTTCATTTAGACTCTGGACGGATTGCGGTCGGCAAGCCTGCCGATTTAGTATTATGGAGCGGCGATCCTTTCGAGTTCAGTAGTAAAGTGCAAAAGATGTGGATTGCGGGAGAGGAGCAAAGCACAGACAGTCGTCAAGACAAGCTCCGTGATCGCTATTTACAAAAAACGGCAATGCCTGAAGCCTATAGCCGATAGCATCTCACGATTTACGTGGGGCGTTTCCCTAAATCGTTAATGAAGAGACAAAGCGAATGACAGATAAGTATGCTGTATTTGGTAACCCAATAGCCCAAAGTAAGTCACCATTTATACATACTGAGTTTGCCAAGCAAACTCAGCAAGACTTGAGCTATGAAGCTATTCTCGCGCCGGTCGATCAATTTGACTCTTCGTTAACGGCATTCTTTGCCGATGGTGGTAAAGGCGCTAATGTTACTGCTCCTTTTAAAGAGCAAGCATTTGCCATGTGTGACGAGCTCAGTGAGATGGCTAAACTCGCAGGCTCGGTAAACACCCTGTTTAATTTGCCTGATGGTAAAATTGGCGGTGACAATACCGATGGTGTTGGTTTGGTGAATGACCTAGAAATGCTGTTCGGTTCGCTGAAAGGTAAGCGAGTGTTATTGGTGGGAGCTGGTGGCGCGGCAAGAGGCTGCATTTTACCGATATTACAACACAATGTGGCTCAGTTGATTATCTGTAATCGGACCCACGAAAAAGCAGAGCAACTTCAAGCTTTATTCAATGAGTATGGTAACTTTTTTGCTAAACCCATTGAAGAGCTAATATCGCCATTTGATTTAGTGATTAACTCAACTTCAGCAGGTCTATCTGGACAATTAATTTCCTTGCCTAACGTTATAGTCGATGAAACAACAGATTGTTACGACATGACCTACAGCCAACAAACCACAGTCTTTAACCAATGGGCTCAAGAACAACACGCTCGTAAAACTGCTGATGGGCTAGGTATGTTGGTTGGTCAAGCGGCAAAAAGCTTTAGTTTGTGGCGTGGGGTTACTCCTGATACTGGTTCGGTTATGCTAAAACTGCGTGAATCATTAGCACAAAAGGCAGCTGACTAATGAATCAAAGCGTGATATTTACCGATCAAGTCTACCTCGAAACCAATCAAGTGAAGTTTGTTGCTCAGCAGCAAGGGGTTAATATCAACTGTTATGCCAGTTTTTCGGCCATCAGTGAGCTTTGCGACAAGCAAATTGTGAGTGGAAGTAATGCCGTGTGTTTATTTGAGCAATGTCGTTTTGACCTTGAAGACCAAGCAGAAGCATTGATTGAACAAGAAGCTTTTAGTGACAGTGGTAATATTATTCTAGCTTAAGGCTGATTCAGTTGTTTCTTCAGTCGCTTTTGGCTATACATATTATTATCTGCCTGTTTAAACGCGTTAGACCAATCTTGATTATACTGGGCAAGTCCATAGCTAAAATGAATCGCGGGGTTTAACAGCGTTAGGTCATGCTGCAGTTGTGTTATTTGCTGCTCTAAGACATCGATGGGGCCACGGCATAGTGCAATAAATTCATCACCGCCATATCGAGCGACTAAAAAATGTGGATGCCACATTGATTTTAGTGATTGCGCAAAAGCCTTTAATGCATCGTCCCCGGCTTGATGTCCGTACTGATCATTTAATGGCTTTAAGTTATCCATATCCAAAATAATGATATAGCTTGCTAACTCTGGGTGGTGTTGCCATTGTAGAATTGTTGCATCAAATTTTTTGCGATTATACAGTCCTGTTAATCCATCATAATCAGCCAGGAGCTCAATTTTTTTAGACTTTTGGTACAGTGAAATTGCGTTCGCGGCTTCTGATGTAAGAATATTCACCAGATTTATATCGTAATCACCAAAGGCTTCCATCTTGCTACTGTCTAAATTCATCATCCCGTAAAGCTCTCCGTCAATACGGATGGGGCTAGACAAGGTGGAACAAATTGGTTTGATTGAAGCATTTGGTAGCACAAATTGATCATATTGCTTGGGGTTTTTAGCATTGATGTTACTAATGACAACGGTTTTATGGCAACGTCCTTGAGTCAATCGATATAGAAAAGTGTCTTTTAGGGTAAAGTTAATATTTTGCAAGGCATCAATATTGAGTCCAATAACAGATTCAAAATGTAACTGATTAGTCTGATTATCTACCAATATGATACTGCCCATTTCAGCATCATCTATAACACTTATTGCTTTTAGTAGTAGCGCATCCAAAAAAGCTTGTTCTGAATCGTATTGACTGGATAAATTGACTAACTCATAAGTCGTATCGTTAATGTGGATTACATGTTCCAAATGTTGCCAAAGGCGTAACATATTTTGTCTATGGACAAAATATGTGATGGCATAACAGGTAGTGTAACCACAACCAATAAGAGATAGGAATTGATAAGCACTACTTGTATCAAATGCTGTAAATGAAATAATACTGATAAGTAATAAAGGGATGACCAAGAGTAGTAAGTGCTGCTTAATATCAAGATAGCCGATATATTTGGTG
The DNA here is from genome assembly GCF_014163715.1 of Shewanella sp. SR44-4. NCBI lineage: Bacteria > Pseudomonadati > Pseudomonadota > Gammaproteobacteria > Alteromonadales > Shewanellaceae > Shewanella > Shewanella sp. SR44-4. The sequence goes on from NZ_JACJDU010000028.1 coordinate 64,180, forward strand.
GAAACGCGTTTTTGGGTTTTCACTTAACCATCCTTGTTAAATATTCGGCGATACTGGTTAGCATTCAAAACTGTATGTAGTCACTCTATCTAGCAATAAAGCTCAATATAGTGACTCTTAGATTTTTAGTTGCAACAATCAAACACGCAGTACAGCATAACTTAATGAGTTACTATCATATAAGACCACATTAGTTTATCAACAGATAGTATAAAAAAATGTGTGGAGTAAGGTATTTTAGTGGGGACATGCAATGGACCAAGAAAAATCGATCCATTACATTAAACGAACAGGCTTATTGTTGTAGGTCTACTAAGTATTCATTTTTTAAACGAACATAGTTATCAGCAGACTGTGGCAAAAATGCACGTTCGGCTTCAGTTAATGGCCTCACTTGTTTGCATGGGCTGCCAACATATAAATAACCACTCTGCAAAACCTTATTGGGAGGAACTAATGAACCCGCTCCCACAATCACATCATCTTCTACTATTGCACCATCAAGTAAAATTGCACCCATACCGATAAGTACACGATGACCAATCTTGCAGCCATGTAACATTGCTTTGTGACCAATAGTGACATCATCACCAATAATCAATGGATGCCCATCAGGATTTGCCGCAGACTTACGGCTTACATGTAATATGCTGCCGTCCTGCACATTACTGCGTTTACCTATGCGTATCTTATTTACGTCACCGCGCGCAGCAACTAATGGCCAAACACTCGCGTCATGGTCTAATTTAATGTCACCAACCAGCACTGCAGACTCGTCAACATAGACGTTATCAGCTAAATCAGGGTGTATTCCTTGGTAAGTTCTTATATTAGTCGACATAACAATCCTTATATATTCATGGTTTGTGACAGTATAATGCTTAAAAACTAGCTGGTCAGGCTAAATTATCCGCAAACAAGCCGGAAATAACAAATAACCTTAAAAAAGGCCTTGCGCAAAACCGTGTGGTGCCTATAATGCGCATCCACTGACACGGCAGACAGCGCAAGCGGTTACTGAGTCAGGTTGAATTAAGTGCTTCAAAACACAGAGTTCAAGGCGAAAAGAAAGTTTGAAAAAACACTTGACGCCAACCCGGGAAAGCGTAGAATACGCACCCCAAGCCAACGACCTAGCGTCAACGGCCGCTGAATGAAAAATCGAAAGATGTTCATGTTAGCAACGTTCTTTAACAATCTAAACAAGAAATCTGTGTGGACATTCACAG